>JASFJY010000068.1:0-9935 GCA_050119415.1 Chromatiales bacterium
CTGGAATCCCAAGATGGGTTCCTATATCTTCGGCCATCGCAACAAGATCCACATCGTCAATCTGGAGAAGACCCTTCCGTTATTCAAGGATGCGATGAATTTCATCGGTTCTCTCTCTGCCAACGGCGGCAAGGTGATGTTTGTGGGCACAAAACGCGCTGCACAGTCGGCTATACGTGAAGAGGCCGAGCGTTGTGGCATGCCTTTTGTGAATCATCGCTGGCTGGGCGGCATGCTGACCAACTTCAAGACCATTAAGCAGTCGATCAAGCGTCTGAAAGAGCTCGAGTCCATGTTCGAGGACGGCAGCGTGGAGCAGCGCTTCAACAAGAAAGAGGCCCTCGGCCTGCGGCGTGAGCTGGACAAGCTGGAGCGCAGTCTGGGCGGCATCAAGAACATGAACGGCCTGCCCGACGCGCTGTACATCATCGACGTCGGTCACGAGAAGAATGCCGTGGCCGAGGCCCACAAACTGGGCATTCCGGTGGTCGGTGTGGTCGACACCAACAACGACCCCGATGGGATCGATTATGTGATCCCCGGCAACGACGACGCCATCCGTGCGATTCAGCTCTATGTACAGGGCGCTTCCGCTGCGATTCTCGAGGGTCGCGCAAGTGCCGCGCAGATGGCTGGAGGGAGCGGTGAAGAGGAGTTTGTCGAGGTTCAGGATGACGCCTCCTGATCCTACGTGATCGAGACACAGCCTGGGTCGGATTCGCTCGATGAAGGAATCCGACTCTTTCCGTTTAATGTATTAAAATCAAAGAGAAAGGTAATTAATCATGGCGATTACAGCCGCTCTGGTGAAGGAACTGCGCGAGCGTACAGGCGCAGGCATGATGGAGTGTAAAAAAGCACTGGTTGAAACGGGTGGAGATATCGAGGCCGCCATCGAAAACATGCGCAAATCGGGTCAGGCCAAGGCCGCCAAGAAGGCGGGCCGCATTGCCGCCGAGGGCGTGATAGTGCTGAGTTTCAACGAGGACAGAAGCAAGGCCGCGATGGTTGAGGTCAATTGTGAAACCGATTTTGTCGGCAAGGACGACAATTTCACCTCTTTCGCTGGCGCCGTGGCCGACCGGGTGCTGGCCAGTGGTGCCGACAACGTCCCCGCACTGATGGAGCTGCCGCTGCACGAGGGTGAGGAGACCACGGTCAACCAGGCCCGCGAGGCCCTTATCTCCAAGCTGGGCGAGAACATGAACGTACGCCGATTTGCCCGCTTCGAGGCAAACAGCGGTCAGTTGGTCAGTTATCGTCACGGTGTACGCATCGGTGTCGTACTCGAGCTCGAGGGCGGTGACGAGGAGCTGGGCAAGGATCTGGCCATGCACATTGCCGCCACCAACCCGGTCTGCCTCTCCGAGGATCAGATGCCGCAGGAGCTGCTCGATAAGGAGCGCGAGATCGTCACCGCCCAGGCCAAGGAGAGCGGCAAGCCCGATAACATCGTTGAGAAGATGGTCGACGGGCGCATGCGTAAGTTCCTGGCCGAGAACACCCTATTGGGCCAGGCCTTCGTCAAGGACCCGGACACCAGTGTCGGCAAGCTGCTGAAAAGCCGTGACGCCAAGCTGATCCAGTTCCAGCGATTTGAAGTCGGTGAAGGCATCGAGAAGAAGCAGGAGAACTTCGCCGATGAGGTGAAGGCCCAGGCCAAGCTCTGAGCGGTCCGCGGGCCAGCCATGGCCCGCCCCGCCGGAGGTGCCACAAGACCTTGCATCGACAAGTGTTTATAATTAGCTAAATCTACCGACCAGAGAACCCCGATGACGCAACTGATCTGCCAGCGTATCTTGCTCAAGCTCAGCGGCGAGGCGTTGATGGGTGAGGACGATTTCGGCATCAATCCTGAGATTCTCCATCGCGTCGCCGGCGAAATCGGTGAGCTGGTGAAGGCCGGATTGCAGATTGGCCTGGTTATTGGCGGTGGTAATATCTTTCGCGGTGCCGGTTTGGCCCAGGGTGGGCTGGACCGTGTGCGAGGCGACCACATAGGCATGCTGGCCACCGTGATGAATTCACTGGCGATGCAGGATGCGCTTGAGCGGATCGGTGTGTCGGCGCGGGTTTTGTCGGCACTGGCGATGCCGGATGTCTGTGAAAGCTTCGCGGCGCGCCAGGCCCGGCGTCTGCTGGCCGCAGGTGAGGTGGTAATCCTTGCCGCCGGCACCGGCAACCCCTATTTTACGACCGATTCGGCGGCCAGTCTGCGTGCAGTTGAGATCAACGCCGACCTGATGATCAAGGCAACCAAGGTCAACGGCGTCTACTCCGCCGATCCGGTGAAAAATCCCGATGCGGTGTTCTATCCAAATCTGACGTACGATAGGGCCCTGACGGAAAACCTGCAGGTGATGGATGCAACGGCCATCGTACTCTGCCGGGACAATGGAATGCCGTTGCGTATTATGAATATCAATGACCCGGGAGCCCTCATGCGTCTGCTGCGTGGTGAGGCCATCGGCTCTTTGGTGGAGAAGGGCGACTGAGATGATCGACGATATCAAAACCGACGCAACAACCCGTATGGGCAAGAGCGTGGAATCGCTCGTGCACGAATTGGCCAAGGTGCGCACCGGCCGCGCCCACCCCAACCTGCTCGACCATATCCGGATCGAATACTACGGTTCGGAAGTGCCACTGAGCCAGGTGGCCAACATCAACACCGAGGACGCTCGCACCCTGACCGTCACCCCCTGGGAGAAGAATATGGTCCAGGTGGTGGAGAAGGCCATCATGACCTCCGACCTGGGGCTCAATCCAATGAGTGCCGGCACCGTGATTCGCGTACCCATGCCGCCGCTGACCGAAGAGCGTCGCAAAGACCTTATTCGCGTGGTGCGTCAAGAGGGGGAGGGCGCCAAAGTGGCGATTCGCAACATCCGTCGTGACGCCAATCATGAACTCAAGGAACTGGTGAAGGAGAAGGTGATCTCGGAGGATGACGAGCGTCGCGGCCAGGAGATTATTCAGAATCTGACTAATCAGCATATCAAGAAGGTCGATGAGCTGCTGGCAGAGAAAGAGAAGGATTTGATGGAGATTTGAGACGCGCTTTGTCTCATTCCATCGCCTGCTCTATTCAAACCATGACACAGGAGCCATCTCGGGAAGCCAATACGGACAATAGGATATTGCCACGCCACATCGCCGTGATCATGGATGGCAATGGCCGCTGGGCCCAGCGTCGTGGCCTGCCCCGCTATGCCGGACATCCGGTCGGTGTCGAGGCGGTGCGGCGTATCGTCGAGGCCTGTGTCGAACGCGGTATTCATGTGCTCACCCTCTTCGCCTTCAGCAGCGAAAATTGGCAGCGGCCGCAGAAAGAGGTCAGCCTGATCATGGATCTCTTTATCCGTTCGCTCAAGAAGGAGGCTCGCAGGCTTAATCGCAACGGGGTGAAATTGCGCGTGATCGGTAATCGCGCCGCCTTCTCCGACAAACTCCAGCGGCATATCGCGGAGGTGGAATCCCTCACCGCCGACAACACGAAACTGGTGCTGCAGGTTGCAGCCAACTACGGGGGGCGTTGGGATATGGCCCAGGCGGCCCGGCAGTTGGCCGAGCGGGTTCGGGCCGGTGAGCTAAATCCGGATCAGGTGGATGAGGCCGCGCTGGCCGGTGCACTCTCTTTCCCCGAACTGCCGGAACCCGACCTGTTCATCCGCACTGGCGGTGAGAAGCGACTCAGCAACTTCTTGCTCTGGCAGTGCGCCTACACCGAACTCTACTTCACCGATATCCTCTGGCCCGATTTCGACAGCGCCGCGCTTGATCAGGCGTTGCGGGATTATGGCAACCGGGAGCGGCGTTTTGGCCGCACGGGTGAGCAGGTCGATGATCGGGTTGAGGCCTCTTAGGACCTGCCAAGGCGATGAGGATACCTATCGACGTCGGTAATTCATGGGCATGCTAAAGCAGCGTGTCATAACTGCACTGCTTCTGGCGCCGTTGATGATCGCAGCCGTACTGCTGCTGCCGAACGATTCCCTTGCCCTGCTGCTTGCCCTGGTGGTGACGGTCGGCGCCCGTGAGTGGGCCGTATTGAGTGGAATCAATCCCTGGGGCGGGCAGCTCCTCTACAGTCTCACACTGCTATTGATGATGTTCGCTATCTTCTATCTGTTGCCACCGACTGGATACGTCTGGGTGATTGGTTTCAGTGTTTTCTTGTGGCTGACTGTGATTTTTCGTCTGCGCCGATTTCAGGGCACTGAGCAGGCCACCGCCGGCTTTGAACCACTGCGCGCCCTGGAGGGGGTGGCCGTTCTGGTTCCGGCTTGGCTGGCGTTGGTCATGCTCCATCGGATTCCAAGCGGTGGTCCGGTGTTATTGTTGTTTCTGTTGATTTTGATCTGGAGCGCCGACATAGGGGCCTATTTCGCAGGACACCGTTGGGGACGCACCAAGCTGGCGCCACGGGTCAGTCCCGGCAAGACGTGGGAAGGGGTCTATGGCGCCATGGCCTGCGCTCTGGTGTGTGGCCTGTTTCTGGTCTGGTGGCTAGGGACTGAGCTTGAGCGGGCGCTGTTGCTACTGCTGTTGTGCCTGATCACCACACTCTTTTCGGTGGTGGGCGACTTGTTCGAAAGCCTCCTCAAGCGCAGGCGCGGCCTGAAAGACAGTGGCACCTTGCTGCCCGGACATGGCGGTATGCTCGACCGGATCGATAGCCTGACCGCCGCGGCACCGCTCTTCATGCTGGGTCTGATCCTCTTTGGGGGAGACGCATGAAAGGGGTTACCATTCTCGGTTCCACCGGGTCGATCGGCCTCAGCACCCTCGATGTGATCGCCCGCCACCCTGACCGTTATCGGGTCGTGGCCCTCACCGCCAACCAGGATGTGGAGAGGATGCTGGCGCAGTGCCAGCGGTTTCGTCCGGCGCTGGCGGTGATGGCCGATGAGCAGGCAGGTTGTCGGCTGGTCGCGGCGTTGTCCGAGCAGGGCATCGGAACCGAGGTACTCTGTGGCTTGCGTGGTTTGGAGATTGCCGCGGCGATGCGAGATGCCGACTATGTCATGGGGGCCATCGTCGGCGCCGCCGGACTGTTGCCGACCCTCGCCGCTGTGCGTGCCGGTAAACGGGTGCTGCTGGCCAACAAAGAGGCGCTGGTGATGGCTGGCCGCCTCTTCATGCAGGAGGCCCAGTTGCATGGAGCGGAGATCCTGCCCATCGACAGCGAGCACAACGCGGTGTTTCAGTGTCTGCCAGCCGATGGCGGGCGGGATCTGGATGCCCGCGGGGTGACGCGGATTCTGCTGACGGCCTCGGGCGGCCCCTTCCGCACCACGCCACTCGAGAGTCTTGCCAGTGTGACGCCGGATCAGGCTTGCGCCCACCCCAACTGGGAGATGGGACGAAAAATCTCGGTCGACTCAGCCACCATGATGAACAAGGGGCTTGAGGTAATCGAGGCACATTGGCTGTTCCACGCGCCGGCGGCCAAGATACAGGTGATACTGCATCCCCAGAGCGTGATCCACTCCATGGTGGAGTATGCCGACGGCTCGGTGCTCGCCCAGTTGGGTAACCCGGACATGCGCACCCCCATCGCCCACGCCCTGGCCTGGCCTGATCGCATCGAATCAGGGGTCAGCAGTCTCGACCTGTTTCAGGTGGCCCGGCTCGATTTCGAAGAGCCCGATCTCAAGCGATTCCCCTCTCTGCGCCTGGCCTTCGAGGCGATCGAGGCCGGCGGCTCCGCGCCGGCGATTCTGAATGCAGCCAACGAGGTGGCGGTGGCCGCCTTTCTCGAGGAGCGGCTGCCCTTTACCGCCATACCCGAGGTGGTCGAAGAGACCCTGCAGCGGCTGCCGCTAAGCCAGCCAGGCACCTTGGAGAGTCTCTTGCAGCTCGACGCCGAGGCGCGGGAAGTGGCGGAACAAGCAGCGAAAACAAGGGTCTGATTTGGCACCATGAACTCGATACTCTTTACCATCCTCTCTTTCATCGTCGCACTGGCCATACTCATTGCCGTGCATGAGTTCGGTCATTTCTGGGTAGCGCGAAAGCTGGGAGTCAAGGTCTTGCGCTTCTCTATCGGCTTCGGACGTCCTTTGTGGAAGCGCCGTGGCCGGGTCGATAACACCGAATATGTCATCGCCGCCATTCCGCTGGGCGGTTACGTAAAGATGCTCGACGAACGTGAGGCACCGGTGGATGAGGCGGAGCGGGCCCGTGCCTTCAATCGCCAGTCCCTGCCTGTACGTAGCGCCATCGTGGTGGCCGGGCCGTTGTTCAACTTTATCTTTGCCGTCTTCGCGTTTTGGCTTGTTTTGGTCATCGGCGACACAGGTCTCAAGCCGCTGGTCGGTGAGGTCGCCATCGATTCCCGCGCCGAGCTGGCAGGCTTCCAGGCGGGCGACGAGATACTGGCGGTGGCCGATGAACCCACGCCGTCCTGGGAGAGCGTAATCTACGCCCTGTTGGCGGAGTCGCTGGATCAGGAGGGTTTGTCGATCCGGGTACGCAGTGAATCGGGCGCCGAGCGGCAGCGTTGGCTCGATACCCGGGACCTGCAATCGTTGGCGGAAGAGGGTCAGGTGTTGCAGAAGCTCGGCCTCAGTCCCAGCCGTCCGGTGCTGCCGCCGGTGATCGGAGAGGTGTTGCCAGGCGAACCTGCCGAAGAGGCAGGGCTGAAAACCGGTGACAGGGTCCTTAGTGTCGACGGCAATGCCGTGGAGGATTGGGCCGTGTGGGTGGAGTATGTGCGCGAGCGTCCACAGCAGACCCTGCAGGTGGAGATCGAGCGGGCGGGAAAAGTCGTGTCGTTCTCAATTACCCCTACCTTGGAGGGAGAGGGTGAGCAGCAGTACGGCCGTATCGGTGCCGGTGTCGAAGTGCCGGATGGTTTAATGGAGGACTTCCGTTCCGTTGTGCGCTATGGGCCGATCGATGCCCTGGGACACGCCTTCTACAAGACCTGGGATTATTCGGGACTGCTATTGCGCATGCTGGGCAAGATGGTGATCGGTGAGGTGTCGCTGAATAACCTCGGCGGGCCGATCTCGATCGCCGACTCGGCGGGCAAGTCGGCCAGTTACGGGCCGGTCTATTTCATAAAATTTCTCGCTTGGGTCAGCATCAGTCTTGGCGTGCTGAATCTACTGCCGATCCCGGTGTTGGATGGCGGCCACCTGTTCTTTTTTCTGATCGAGGCGGTGAAGGGCGGGCCCTTGTCGGCGCATTTCGTGGAGCAGGGGCAGAAGATAGGCATGTTGATTCTGCTGATCATCATGTCGATAGCCTTCTATGTCGACCTGAATCGGTATTTAGGTTAGCTGTCGGCTGATTTTCAAATTTTCGCTGATAGAACCGCCGAGTACCCTGAGCGGACAAGATCACTTATAATGTTGAGCTGTGTTGTGCCCCGGTCTGGCTGGGCATGGCGGGATTGGAACAACAATTAACCGGTAACAACTAAGTAGTCACAGCATGTCATCAACATTTCGCCTTCCTGCCGCCGCCCTATTACTGTTTTTCGGGTTGATCGCGTCACAGGCGCGGGCATTCGTGGTGGAGGATATCCGGGTTGAGGGTCTGCAGCGCATTTCGGCCGGCACCGTTTTCAACTATCTGCCTGTTAAGAGCGGTGATGAGGTCAACGCCGACAACAGCGCCCAGATCATCCGCACGCTTTTCAAAACCGGTTTCTTCAAGGATGTGCGGCTGGAACAGGACGGTAACGTCCTAGTTGTCTTCGTTCGTGAACGACCTGCGATTGCTGAAATTAATATCAGCGGCAACAAAGACCTGGAAACAGAGGCGCTGCTGGAGGCCCTGAAGGATACCGGTTTGGCCGAAGGGCAGGTGTTCAAGCGCGCTCTGCTCGAGAGGGTGGAGCAGGAACTCAACCGCCAATACTTCTCACGCGGTAAATACGGCGTCATGATCAAATCCACAGTGACACCGTTGGAGCGCAACCGGGTAGGTATCGATATCGAGATCTCCGAAGGTCTGACCGCACGCATCAAGCGCATCAACCTGATCGGCAATCACACTTTCGATGACGAGGAGCTGTTGGACGAGTTTCAGCTCGGTATTCCGGCCTGGTACGCCGTCTTTTCCAGCAAGGACAAATACTCAAAGCAGGCCCTTTCGGGGGATCTGGAGACACTGCGCTCCTACTATCTGGACCGGGGCTACATCGATTTCAAGATCGAATCGACCCAGGTCTCCATTACTCCTGACAAAAAGGACATCTACATCACTGTGGTGGTGAGCGAGGGCGAGATCTTCACCCTCAGCGACATCAAGCTGGCGGGTGATCTGGAGATTCCCCAGGAGGATCTCTTTCCGTTGATTCATCTGAAGCGGGGCGAAGTCTTTTCACGCAAGAAACTGACCGCCAGCGCCGATCGCCTCAACAGTAAATATTCCGATGCCGGTTACGCCTTCGCCAACGTCAACAGCATTCCCGACATCGACCGGGAAAACCGTACTGTTGGCATCACCTTTTTTGTCGATCCTGGCAAGCGGGTGTACGTGCGTTACGTCAACTTCGACGGTAATGCCGCAACCCGTGACGAGGTGATGCGGCGTGAGATGCGGCAGATGGAGTCAGCCTGGTTCTCCGGCGAGAAGACCCGCCTTTCCCGTGAGCGTCTGCAGCGCTTGGGCTATTTCAGCGACGTCAATGTGGAGACCCCGGCGGTGCCCGGCAGCACCGATCTGGTGGATGTCAATGTGAGCGTGACGGAGGCCGCATCGGGCAGTCTCAGTGCCGGTATCGGTTACTCCCAGACCCAAGGGGTGATCCTCAATGCCAGCATCACCCAGGACAATTTCCTCGGCAGTGGCAAGCGGGTGAGTGCCGGCTTCGATACCAGTGACGCGACCAAGAAACTGAGTCTCTCCTACGTCAATCCCTACTACACCATCGACGGCGTCAGCCGGGGCATAGAGATGAGTTACCGCAAGACCGATTTTTCCGAACTCAATATCTCCAGCTACTCAACCGATGTGGGACGACTCGGCATGAATTACAGTATACCGGTCACGGAATACGACCGCCTGCGTCTGAGTGCAGCCATCGAGGATACTACTTTTTTTCTGGGTAGCTCGCCCTCCGATGAGATTGTCGAATTCATGGAGGAGAATGGGGATCACTTCCTCGATCTGGAACTGGTCGGCAGCTGGATCCACGACACCCGCAATAGCGCCATCTTTCCCTCCAGAGGTGGTCGGCAGGTCTTCTCCCTGGAGATCAATACGCCGGGTAGCGACCTTCAGTATTATCGGATGAAATATCGCAATACCCAGTACTTCCCGCTAACGAGCAACCTGACTCTGATGCTGAACGGAGTGATCGGATACGGCGACGGCTATGGCGATGATGAACAACTGCCGTTTTTTCGGAATTTCTATGCCGGCGGCATCGGCACTGTGCGCGGATTCGAGGAGAATACCCTCGGTCCCAAGGACTCCGAGGATGACGCATTGGGAGCAAATGCCGAAATTGTTGGTCAAATGGAGTTGTTGTTCCCGGCTTTCGGCGAGGATTTCAAGGATACTGTGCGTGCCGGTTGGTTCCTCGACGCGGGTAACGTATTCGATATCGAGGCTGGTCAGGATCTGGAGTGGGATGAGATTAGAGTCTCCACCGGTCTGATGTTATCTTGGTACTCACCGATCGGCGCCCTCTCATTCAGCGTAGGGTATCCTGTAGTCGAGAAGGATGGTGACGAAACTGAGAAATTTCAGTTCAATATTGGTAGCGGGTTCTAGCTGTGAAAGGTCGTTGATTGTCCTTTGAATGGACGCATGATCCACAGCCTCGAGCGGCCCCATAATCCGCCGAATATGAGGCGATTTTCCGGTAGCAGAGCTAGGCTGGAGCGAAACGGTCAGCAAAAGCATTACACCGAATTAAGCCACATAAGGAGTTGATTGAGTGAAATATTTGAAAAGCACACTTTACTTACTGC
>JASFJY010000069.1:0-9926 GCA_050119415.1 Chromatiales bacterium
CAAATAAAATACAAGACGTAACCTTGCGCTAAGTGCAACTAAAACAAATTAGTGACGAATTTATACCAACAATTGACGAGTTATGTTGTCGTGATTATGAAAAAATCGTAAAAAGTGCGCGGCCTTATAGTATTCAGTCATACTAAGGTCAATTAGGGGGCGGTCGGTATGGATTATGACTCCTGCCTAAGATTTACGCATTTGAATGCAATAATCTGCTTGATTCCTGCATTGAGACCATAAACAGTAACATTTGTAATTTAATGTCTACGTTTGCGTATTGTCTGTAAAAACAATCCCATGTCAGGTTGGATTTGGTGTGGGACAAGGAAAACCAAACATAAGGAGTTAAAGATGGAGATGCAACAAACTGTACCAAATGAAATGGCAGGGCTGACAAAAGTACAATCTGAAAAAGAGTCGGCTATATTGGATCTTCCCAACGTCGTTGGCGTTGCTCTGGGAAACAAGTTTACAAAGGAAGAGGATACCGGTAAGCCATGTATAACGGCATTTGTATCTGCAAAATTAGATCGTTCAATGTTATCTGATAATGAATTGGTGCCGAAGAAGATCAATCAAACCCCAACGGATGTTGTTGAGATTGGTGATATCTTTGCTGGCGATATCGAGCCCCCTCCGGTCGGTACCAACCTCCATGTTTCTGAAGTTATGGATGTCCAAACTCAAGAGGCTCAACCGGCGGAATCCAGAGTTCAGATGCCGACTGAGGGTATCTATGCCGGGCCGTTTTCAAACGCACTAATCAGGCGCATTCGGCCAGTGATGGGAGGGTTTAGCGTCGGACACTATAAGATAACTGCTGGCACAATTGGTACATGCTGTTACGATTTAACGCCATTTCCAGGAGTGCCTTCCAAATATTATATATTGAGCAACAATCACGTGCTTGCTAATTCGAACAATGCAAATATCGGCGACTGGATATTACAACCCGGACCCTATGACGGAGGATCTCTATACAAAGATGCAATCGCCCGTCTTTCACGTTATGTGCCCATTAAATTCCATACTGCAACGAGCAAACCACTGAACTATGTTGATGCGGCTATTGCGGAAGGTAGTTTAGAGATGTTGAGCAGGGAGATTTATTGGCAAGGGGTGGTTAAGGATCTCTATGTCGCGCCAAAGGTCGGTGATATTGTCCAGAAATCGGGAAGAACCACGGGATTTACCACTGGAAGAGTCACCAATATCAATGCTACCGTGGATGTTAACTATGGTAGTGGTCGTGTAGCACGTTTCAGAAACCAGATCGTCACCGAACGCATGGGTTCACCGGGTGATTCGGGCAGTCTGGTATGTGATCGGGACGAAAATGCAGTGGGACTCTTGTTTGCCGGTTCCAGCACTCGAACCATCATAAATAATATTCTGCTAGTACAATTGTTATTGAAAGTCAGGATACATGAGAAATAGCCCATCAATTAGACGATATAAGGGACGCTGGATGAGAACATCCGGGCTCGTTCGGCGTCTCAAATAGTGAAAGGTATGACCGACATGGACATTATGGCCGCAGTGCACAGTGCGGAAAAGTGGATGGATGATATTGACGGTGTGATCGGTGTTTCTCAGGGTGAGCAACAAGGCAAGCCCGCAATTGTCGTATTCATCACAAACAGTGAAGCAAAGGAAAGTCTACCAACGGAATTTGAGGGGTATCCCGTTGTGACCGAATTCAGTGATGAGTTTACAAGCTACTGAAGGCCTTTCAGTCACAGGTTCTTCGTATACTCGATAATTAGCCAGTGCATACAGCGGCCAGTTCAAGCTTGAGTCCAACCGGAAAGCGATAAAAACCATGAAGTATCCGGTTACCGGGTTAACCCGAGTGTTTCGCCCGGTCGCTCATGAGCTTAGCTGAAGTCGCGTAATCAGTGGATTGTGATTATTCGCGACACTGGTAGGGAAGCTCCGTCCCCCTCAGAGCCAGGCAGATACCCTGCTTTGCGCTCACGAGAATTGCAACCTGAGGTGTCGCTGCCGATATGGTCCACGCACTCGCCACTGGATGATGACCTACCCGGTAGAACTCCCTATACTGGCCGCAAAGGATTGGCCACAAGAGCCGACTGTATCGGCATCGCCAAGCGGCGTCGGCACAGCCAATAACCGAAGGAGAGCCACATGTCGATGTCCGATGAGTCGCCCAGCCCGGTGCCCGATGGCCTGGGCGTGTCCGCTGAGGAGTTTCTCGACTACTGTAACGCCGAGCGTGAGCGCCGGCTCAGTTCCGGCGAGTCCTTCGATCAGGAGGCCTTCGACGCAGCGGTACAGATGGTGCTCGACAAGCTGCGCGTTCTGGCGGACGAGGGTTGGACATGATCATCAACGCCATCAAGGCCGACAATGTCCTCAAGTACGCCTCGTTGAAGCTGCAGGATCTGCCGGCGCGGGGTTTGATTGCCATTACCGGCGCCAACGAGTCGGGCAAGAGCAGTATCGGCGAAACCGTCTGCTTCGCCCTCTTCGGTCGCACCTTTTCCCTCGATTTCGATGAGCTTACCAAGATCATTCGCTGGGATGAGACACACTGCGCCGTCGAACTGGAGTTTACACCCAGCGACGGCAGGCGCTACCGCCTCGAGCGCTTTCTCGATGATGCCGGCAACCATAGCGCACGTCTGGCTTTGGCCGACCATGCGGGTGCGGAACTCCTAGCTCGTGGAGTCGAGCAGGTGGCTGATAAGGTCTACGAACTGATCGGATACGAATTCGAGGAGTTCATCGAGTCCTTCTACCTGGCTCAGCGGGAGATCACCACACCTCATCCCCACAGCTACGCGGTGAAAACCATGGCCGGCCTGGTGACCCTCGAATACTGTGCGGAGGCCTGCCGCGGGGATCAGGACGAAACCTCGGCAGAGCTCGAGGCACGCCGGGCGGACCTTGAAAAACTGCGGATAGAACTGGATGAGCTGGAGATCGATCCGCGGCTGTTTGCCCAGTTGCTGAGCGAGCATGACGCCATCAGCCGTCGCATTGCCCAAGCCGAGGGGCTGGTCGAGCGCTTGGATACGGCCTCGGTCGACTATCAGGATGCTCTGCCGATGCGGAGCAAGGCATTGAGTTCACACCGCCAGGCCGGGCTTTGGGCGGGACTTTGCCTGTTGCTGGCCCTGCTTTTGGGTGCTGGATGGCTTCTGCTGGACATACTGCCGAGCCAGGATCTGGCGCTGAAACTTGCCGATTTCCTCAGCGCCCGCTTTGCCTTCTGGCAGCCCGAGATGGCGGCTTGGTTGCTCTATATGGCGGTTGCTTTAGCCTTTCTCTGCCTTTTCTTTATGTTTCGTCGCAGTGTCATGGCGGGACAGATCGACGGGATGGAAGCGGCGGCTCGGACCCTCTCCACCTTGCTCGACGAGCTGCCAGCGTCCGATACGGTGCAAGCGCCGGTTTTGCAATCCGCAGACCTGGTCGAGTCGCCGGAGGTGAGCGCTGAAATGCAGGAGTCGCCGATCGACTCTAGCTCCCAAGCGGTTGATCGTTCGGCCCGGGATCGACTCAGCCAGCGCATCAAAGACTGGCAGGTAACTACATTGGAAGTGCGCGAGGCTGTCGGCGGCGAACAGCATCTGCTGCGTCAAGAGATGGCGCAGGCCGCTGAGAGTAAACGTGAGCTGGATCAGGCCATTGCCCTGGAGCAGGCGCGACTCGACAAGGCGGAGCAGCTACGCACCCTGCAGGGCGAACTGCGGGAGAGGATCAGCGAGCGCGAACACCATAGCGACATCTGCAACCTGGCGGATCAGCTGATCCAGGGGGCTGCCCGCGAGATCTCTTATCAGTTCAACCGCAAGTTGCGGGGACAGGTCAGCAAGACCCTGCCCCTGTTCACTGAAAACCGCTACGAGCATCTGCAGATCGAGGATGATCTCACAGTGCGGGCCTTCTCCAGCGAGAAGCGGGACTTCATGGATCTGGACGAGATATCCAGCGGCACTCAGCGCCAGATCATGCTGGCGGTCCGCCTGGCGCTGTCTCAAGAACTGGTTGGGCGTACGGTGAAGGGCAGTCAGTTTCTCTTTCTTGACGAACCCTTCGCATTCTTTGATGAGCAGCGTACCCGCAGCGCACTCACCGTGCTGCCCGTACTCAGCGAAGAGCTTAATCAGATCTGGATCATCGGCCAGGCCTTCGCCGATGACCTGCGTTTCGATCTGCACATCCGCTGCGAGCGGGGCAGTGATTCGGTAACGCTGCCCGACCGGGGCCTGTCAGAACCTCCTCATCAAACCGCAATAGAACGCGAATAAACGTAAAAAGATCACCTTATGTTTTGCTTGTGCGTATGTGCATTCGGGGGGTTGCACTGCGTTAGAATATGCTGCCATGACTGTTGACGAACTACCGGTTAAAAAGGCCATCCCCGCGCTTTCCGCCGCCCTTGCTGAGCATCCTTCGGCCGTGCTCTGCGCACCGCCCGGTTCCGGCAAGACCACACTGGTGCCCCTCGGGCTCCTGCAGGATTCCTGGCTCGCCGGCCGCAAGATCCTGCTGTTGGAGCCGAGGCGATTGGCGGCGCGCGCGGCCGCCAGTCGCATGGCCAGTCTGCTCGGTGAGAAGGTGGGACAGCGGGTGGGCTATGCCATCCGCCTGGAGCGGCGGGTCTGCGCCGATACCCGCATCGAGGTGGTGACCGAGGGGATCCTGACCCGCCGTCTGCAGGAGCAGCCGGAGCTGGCTGACATCGGTCTGGTTATCTTCGATGAATTTCACGAGCGCAATCTACAGACCGACCTGGGATTGGCCCTGGCCCTGGATGTGCAGCAGGGACTGCGGGAGGATCTGCGCCTGCTGGTGATGTCGGCGACCCTCGATAGTGAGGAGGTCAGCGAGTTATTGCAGGGGGCACCTGTGATCGAGGCGCAAGGGCGCAGTTATCCGGTGACACTCTATTACCTGGGGCAGACCCCCGACAGGCGGCGTATCGCAGAGCAGACCGCCGCCGCCTCACTGCAGGCCTACCGGGAGCAGCAAGGGGATCTGCTGGTATTTCTGCCCGGCATGCGGGAGATACGCGAGACCGCTTCCCTGCTGAGCCGACGCTTGGAGGGGCAACCACAGCCGCCCCTGTTAGCGCCACTCTATGGCGATTTACCGAAGATGGAACAGGATCGTGCCCTGTCGCCGGATCCGCGGGGGCGGCGCCGGATCGTGCTCACCACCTCGATCGCCGAGACTAGCCTGACCATCGAGGGAGTGACCACAGTGGTGGATAGCGGTTGGTCGCGGCTGCCACAGTTTCTACCCGGTCTGGGGCTGACCCGACTGGAGACCCTGCCAGTGTCTCAGGCCGCCGCCGCTCAGCGCGCGGGGAGGGCGGGGCGCCTGGGTCCCGGCTTTTGTTACCGGCTTTGGCCCGAGTCCCAACAGCCACGCCTGCCCGCTGTCCATCCAGCGGAGATCAGGCAGGCCGATCTGGCGCCCCTGGTGTTGGAGCTGATGCGTTGGGGCGTGAGCGATGCGGCTCAGCTGCGCTGGCCGGAACCGCCGCCGAAACCGGCCTATGAGCAGGCTCAGGAGCTGTTACAACGGCTTGGTGCTCTCGATAGCCAGTATCGCTTGACCTCCTTGGGCCGCGACATGGCCCGCCTGCCGCTGCATCCACGCTTGGCCCACATGTTGCTGCGCAGTGGCGAGGGACAGCGACGGCAGGTGTGCGATTTGGCCGCTCTACTCAGTGAGCGGGATATCCTTTTGCGCAACGACGGCGGCGCCGGGAGCGTGGATGTGGGACTGCGCCTGCGGCTGTTGCAGGCCTGGCGAGAGCAGCGGGGCAATGCGCAAGCGGCTTCACTCAACCCAGCGGCCTGCCGCCAGATTGATCGGCTCAGCCGGGATTGGAGCAAGCGGCTGCAAGTCGTCACCCAGATCGAGTCCTATAGCGATTTATCGCTAGCTCAATCTTTGGCACTGGCCTATCCGGACCGGATTGCGCAACAGACCGGGCATGCCCGCTTCCGTCTGGTCAGTGGACGGGCCGTGCGCCTTGTCGAGAACGATCCGCTGGCCACGGCCGAGTTTCTGGTGGCGGCACAGTTGGATGCCGGCGCGAAGGAGGGGCGGGTACGGTTGGCGGCGGTGATTGCTCTACAGGAGTTACGGGATTTGCCCGATCTGCGGATCGAACGGCAGGCACAGGTCTACTGGGACAGTGCGGCCCGCCGGGTGCGGGCACAGAAGGTGGAGTCGCTGGGCGCCGTGGTGTTGTCTCGACAGCCGTTGCAGGATGCCGATCCGCAAGCCTTGCGTGGCGCGCTGCTGCAGGGTATCGCCGAGCAGGGGCTTGGCGCATTGCCCTGGAGCAAAGGGCTTCGAAGCTGGCAGGCACGGCTCTGCTGGTTGCGAGCCGCATTAGCGGAGGGTGGGTTGCCCGATCTCTCTGATCGTTGGTTGCAAAGCCATCTCGAAGAGTGGCTGGGACCCTGGCTCGAGGGGATGACGCAGCTGACACAACTGCAGCGTCTCGATCTCGACACCATTTTGCGCAGCCGGCTGAACTGGGAACAGCAACAGCTGATTGAACAGGAGGCCCCTTCACATCTGCAGGTCCCCAGCGGTTCCAGGATTCCCTTGATCTACACTCCCGGTAAGGCGCCGATATTGGCGGTGCGGCTACAGGAGCTCTTTGGTCTTGCCGAGACGCCGCGTGTGGGTCGTGGCCGGGTGCCTGTGATGTTGCATCTGCTGTCGCCTGCGCGGCGTCCGATGCAGATCACGGATGACCTTGGCGGTTTTTGGCGGCGTACCTATCCGGAGGTGAAAAAGGAATTGAAGGGCAGATATCCGAAACACTATTGGCCCGATGACCCCCTTCAGGCGGTCGCCACGGCGCGGGCCAAACCAAGACGTTGATGGATTGGGCCCGTATGCTGGCACGCTTGCATGTCTTCGGGGACCTAAGTCAGAGATCACACGGATGGTACCGTGGAGGCTGTTTTCTGGAACTGTTTCTGAAATCCGGGCAGGGGCAGGATTGGGGTGGCAGTTATCCTGATACAAATACAGCAAACACGGGATGAATGTGACAAAATTAAGTAAGTCGACTAACGTTAACTGTTGCTCGCCTTCCTTGGATGGTGATTGCGGCAGAGGGCAGTTTTGCGCAGGCGATGCAGTTGCTACCACCCCGTCCAGTTCATAATAAATGAGGAATAAAATTCTCTCTCAGTGAGTGGTGAGTCCCGAGACTGGGTGGTTGTCGTCATGGAGTGATGGTTTTGACGAGGAACCATCGACCGAATCAACAGAACATGGATAGACGCTGGGGATGATGAACAATAGCAGTTCAAAAAAACGATGGTTCGTTGAGCTTGCTTCCCGCTTTCCAAAGATTAACGCCAGGAGCGACAGCGAGTTCGAGCAATCGCTTGCCCGTTTTGGCTTCGTTGTCCTGTTTCTCCTTTATGCCTATCTCACCCAGATAATGGGTCTGAACAACGGCCTTAGTCAAAGCCTCAGTCGCTTGGGATTGTTCTACACTCTGCTGTCTCTGGCGTTTGTCTTGGCCATCGTATTGCGGCCGGAGAGCAGTCATCTGCGTCGCTCGATCACCACCGCTTGCGATGCCATTGCGATCAGTATGGCCATGCAGATGGGCGGTGAGGCCACCTCTTTTCTCTATATTTTGTATCTCTCGATCACCTTGGGTAATGGTTTGCGCTATGGGCAGCGTGAACTCTTTCTCGCCTGCGGTCTGAGCATCGTTGGATTTGCCGGGGTGATTATGTTCAGCGATTTCTGGCGCGAGAATTACGTGTTAGGGTTCGGCCTTTTAGTCGGCCTGTTGATCATCCCGCTGGTTGTCTCCTCCCTGCTCAGGCGCCTTGAATTGGAGAAGCAGCGCGCTGAAGCCGCCAACCATGCCAAGAGCCGTTTCCTGGCCAATATGAGTCATGAGATACGTACGCCGCTCAATGGCGTTGTGGGGATGGCTGATCTACTGGTCGGCACCCCGCTTAACGATGAACAAAAGGATATCGTTTACAGTATACACGCCTCGGCGGAGTCCCTGGTCAGTCTGATCGAGGATATCCTGGATATTTCGAAAATCGAGGCGGGTAAGGTGGAGGTTCATCCCGTCGAACAAGACCTCTATCTGCTGGTTTACGATGCCATGGTGATGATCCGCCCCCAGACCCTGAGTAAACCGATCACGCTCGATCTTTGGATCGAGCCCGAGGTGCCGCCAGTGCTGCGCTTCGACCCTCTGATGCTACGTCAGATACTGGCTAATCTGCTCTCCAATGCGGTGAAGTTTACCGAGCAGGGTAGTGTCACCGTTCGTATCTCCCGTCAGCCTGCAGATGAGGAAAGCGGCGAATCTCTGTTGTTCGAGGTCATCGACACCGGCATCGGTATCTCGGAACAACACCTGCAGAGTATCTTCGAACGTTTCACCCAGCTGGACGACTCCATGACCCGGCGTTACTCCGGCACCGGACTCGGCACCACCATCACCAAACAGCTGGTGGAACTGATGGGGGGGAAGATCGGGGTGGAAAGTCGGCTTGGCAGCGGCAGTCGTTTCTGGTTTGAGTTACCGCTTGTGCAGTCGCTACAGAGTTTGGATGAGTCACGTTTGCACACCGCGCGATGGATTCTCTTCAGCAACGACAGTTACCAGGATTCGTCGACGTTGGCCGATCTGCAAGAGTGTAATCTGATTATAAAAGTCAGTCAGAGCAGTGCCGGTGGATTTCAGGAGTTGCTGAATGCCGTTGCTCTGAACAAACCCTACGATGTGGCGATCGTGGAAGAGGAGCGGGTCAGTATTCCGGTAGATCAATTGGCCAGTGCGATCCGCAGTGAACCGAAACTGCAGGATCTCGTGCTGATGCTGGTTTCGCGAGAGCCGCTTGAGCAGGAACGCAAGCAGTTTCTGCGTCAAGCCGGATTTCACGTAATTGTTTCGCCGCTAGCCAGCCTAGATACATTCCTCAATGCTCTCTACTACGCCTTGGCCGCGAGAGGAAAGTTCAGCATGCAAAGTGAGCAAGAGGATTATTCGCTGATCAGCCTGGCCAAGCATCGCTACCGTGTGCTGCTGGCCGAGGACAACTACATCAATCAGAAAGTGGTGCAGAAGATCTTGCAGCGGGCGGGGCATCAGGTGAGTGTCGCCGATACGGGTGAGGAGGCGTTGCAGGCATTGCTGCAGCAAGAATACGACCTTGCCATCCTCGATATGCAGATGCCGGATATGGTTGGGGGCGAAGTGATAAAACGCTACAAGGCCACACCCGGTGCCGACCCGGAGATACTCTTCATGATGCTGACGGCCAATGCTACCGTGGATGCCCGACAGGAGTGTCAGCAACTCGGGGTCAGCGCGTTCCTCACTAAACCGGTGCGTTCCGGCCAACTGGTGAGAATCGTCGATGAGGTCATGTATGGCAAGTACTCATCGCATTTGGGCGATTTGCGTGACGACGAACAGCGATCCGACACGGAGCAATTCGACAAGCAGGGAATGATCATCGATATTGCTGTTTTGGAGGATTTAGCGAAACTCAGCCAGACACCCGATTTTCTCCACCAGCTGGTAACGAAGTTCTATCAGGATTCCGAACAGCTGCTCGATACCATGGAGAGGGCGGTTGGCGAAAGCCAGCGGACCAAATACATCGATGCCGCCCACGCCCTGGCGGGAAACGCCGCTGGTATGGGGGCCCATACCCTGAAAGCAATCTGTACATCGGCCGAATCACTCGATCGCGAGCAATTCTCGCATCTCGCGGCAAACCTGTTTGCAGAGACCTCTGCCGTTTATTCCCTGACACACAAAGCGCTCACAGACTATCTGACCTCCCGTAATGCCAGCGGTATCTAGTGTACCCCGTCACGGATTCTGTAACATTCAGAGACGCCCCAATACGCCAGATCAAGGCGTGGCTCGC
>JASFJY010000070.1:0-9834 GCA_050119415.1 Chromatiales bacterium
CTGCGCAAGGTGTACGTGCTAGGGCGAATGGTTGGATAGTGAAATCCGCATGAATTTTTGCGGACCTCAACCGTTTTTACAGGCCGGCGAGATCGACAACACCCTGATGACGCTGCGGGTTGAGCAACGCAAAGCCCGCAAGGATGGTTTACACATGATACTGAGTGTAACCGCGGAATAAGCTTGACTCGTCTTGGGACATCACCTTATTACGCAGATCGATGCTATTCGATCTGGTATTCGCGGGTCGTGGGAGTATTCGGGAATCGGTTCTGCATCGTCCTGCAGTGTTACTGAATTTACCGCACGGCCCACTAGCCAGGTCGGAAAAAACCCGTGTCGGCAGTTCGATTCTGTCAGTGGCCACCATCTCAAAGGGACGCATCTCTCCGTCCCGACGGTTGACCAGCTATCAGAGGCTAGACACCCGGTAATACTTTGATTTTAGGGGTTTGACCCTATAACGAACCCCTAATTATTTTGCAGTAATCCCCGCTGTTCGGATACCACGCTCAGTCGAACAATAGGTGTGCTGGGGCGGCGCCCGGCACAGACCGGCAGGGAGATTTAAATTCCCGGGCCATTTGGGATATTTGGCAGAAGCGCGTATGCGTGAACTATACTTATTGATAATACGAGTAATTTATTAGAAATGCATATGAGGCCGTTGGCCATGGAGGTTGTTGCAGAAAGGTAAACTAATCTTCACTTCCTATCCCTAGGTGAGCTCTTGTCCTTGGATGAAGTGTGATTCTGTTGTAGGGACGGGATCATGAATGATGCTATAAGATCCGGCGAACCGGGCAGATTGAGTACTGTGGCCATCAGTGTGGCTGTGGTGCTGATACTGTTGTGGATCCTTGTAGCATACAATTACGTTTCTGAAGAGCGGCGATCCCGCATCGATCATTACGTAAAGACCGAATCGGTCCGCATAAACAACCAGGCAGACTCTATCAGCGCAAATTTTGGCAGGAGCCTGGGCTATCTTGCCGGCATCCCCTTCGTGATCGCCAACAACCCTCTAATCAACAAGACGCTAAAACGGATGTCCGATGTTGCTACGGAGGAGCAGGACATTGCGGCCTTGCGAAGCCGATGGATCAACGAACCCCAGCTTGCCGACCTGAATCGCTACCTGCAGTTGATGGCCCAGCGTCTCGATGTGGATCTTCTGTGGGTAATGAATAGTCAGGGCTATTGTGTCCTCTCCAGCAATACGGCAGAGGGCAGTCCTATCGGTTCTCGATATGCCGATCGACACTATTTCCTCATGACTGAAAAGCAAGGGTATGGAAGGCAGTTTGCCGTGGGCCGTACCACATATCTACCCGGCCTTTATTACGCTTCCGATATCCGCGACGAAGAGGGGCGATTTCTAGGGGTGGCGGCTGCCAAACGAAATATCAGCAAGCTTACTCATCTGATCGATAATAGTTTTACCGTGATCACAGATGAGTTGGGGGTGGTGATTCTGTCGACCGATCCCGCGCTGCTGATGATGTCCATGCCGGAAAGCAGGATTGGCGCGCAGCCGGAAGATGCTCGTCGCCGGCGATACCATCAGAAAACTTTTCCTCAATTGGACCTGCGCAGCATCCCGAGCGAGGAAAAGGAGGAACTGTTCCTCATGGGTAAAGTCTCTGTGCCCATGCTTATGGCTACGAGGCACAGGCCAAGCGACGACATCACTATCCATGTCTTCAGCAGGCTCTCAAATATCGGGCAGATCGAGAACGACGGCCGTTGGATGTTTATCGTTCTGAGCGCTGCGGGCTCCCTGTCCATCCTGTTGTTGTTGGGCGTGATACTTTTTATCGCCCGCAACAGGCGCCAGAAGAGGATGTTGCAGGAGCTCAACTCATTGCTGCAGCAACAGGCCTATACCGATCAGTTAACAGGCTGTTTCAATCGCAGGCGTTGGATGGAACTGGGTGCCTTGGATGTGGAAAGGGCGAACCGTTATGGTAGCTCGCTGAGTCTTTTGATGCTCGACCTTGATCATTTCAAGGAGATAAATGATCGCTTCGGCCACCTGGCGGGAGACGAAGTTTTGCGTCGTTTTTCCCATATGCTGCAACAGATGGTGCGTAAGTTTGATATCGTCGGCCGACTGGGCGGCGAGGAATTCTCCATATTGTTGCCGGAGACACCACTGGAAAAGGCGCAGATTCTGGCGGAAAGGATTCGTGCCTCGATTCAGAAGTTGCAGTTCAGGTTTTCCGGGCAGGAAGTAATGGTAACCGCCAGTCTTGGCGTATCTCAATATGAGTCGAATCTGCCGCTCAAGGATTTTCTCCAACAGACCGATGACGCGCTTTACGAGGCTAAGCGCAAGGGACGAAATCGGGTATGCTGTTCAAAAAAGCAAGTGTGAGCCTCCCCGCAAATCGAAGAATATGTCGTTTTATTCATAGACTGACTCCGATTATTACAATCTGCCCCGGCTTTTCCCATATGACCGTGTTGTGCGGATAAGAATCATGGGAGGTAGAAGCTGCACCATTCCAGGGCGGCGCGGAATCATCTGCCGCACCATTCCAGGGCGGGCCGGAATGATCTGTTTTAGATCATAAGCCCCATAAAAACAATCAAGTAAAAGGATTTGCCGCTGTCTGGCATGTAGATTGCTGTATTAATATTAGCTAATTGGTAGTAATTCCACTGAGGTAGTCGTCATGAAGGTCGTGAATCTGAACGTCGCAAGATCCCGGCAGCCCCCGTCCTCCGCGCATCTCAATCTCAATGTGCGTGGCCTTAATCTATCCGCCACCCTGGCCATCAACGAATACAGCGCTGCGCTGCAAGACCAGGGACGCACCATCTATCGAATGGGACTGGGACAATCGCCGTTTCCGGTGCCGAACTGCGTTGTCGATGCTCTTAAACGGAACGCGCATCAAAAGGACTACCTGCCGGTAAAGGGATTACAACCTCTGCGCGAGGCGGTCGCTGGCTACCACCGACGGCTCGATGGCATCGACCGTGACGCTGAAGATGTGCTGATCGGGCCCGGCTCGAAGGAGCTGATGTTCATCCTGCAGCTGGTGTTCTACGGCGATCTGGTTATACCTGCGCCGAGCTGGGTCTCCTATTCTCCGCAGGCCTCCATCGTCGGTCGCCAAATTCGTCGTGTCGAGACACAGCGCCACAACGGTTGGCGCCTGCAGGCCGACGAACTGGAAGCACTCTGTCTGGAGGATCCCAACCGGCCACGCTTACTGATTCTCAACTATCCCAACAATCCGGTGGGAACCAGCTACAGCCCGGACGAGCTGGCCGCACTGGCTGAGGTGGCGGCAAGATACGGCCTGATTGTGCTCTCGGACGAGATCTATGCCCAGCTGCGTTTCGACGGCAGGCATGACACCATCGCCAGCTACTGCCCGGACCGTACCATCATCAGCAGCGGTCTAAGTAAATGGGCCGGGGCCGGTGGTTGGCGCCTGGGGACTTTCCTGTTTCCGCCGGGGCTGCGCTGGTTGCTCGATGCCATGTCGGTGGTTGCCAGTGAAACCTTCACCACCACCAGCGCGCCAATCCAGTACGCCGCCATACACGCCTATCAGGGAGGCCAAGAGATCGACGACTATCTTACAAACGCCAGGCGGATTCTGGGGGCATTGGGCCCCGGTATCGCCGCGCGTCTTCGCGAGGCGGGGTGCCATGTGCCGGAGCCCGAGGGCGGCTTCTATCTCTTTCCAGACTTTTCCGCTCATCGGGAGTCACTCCATCGCCGGGGCATTGTAAGCTCCGCGCAATTGTGCGAGCGCCTGCTCGAAGAAGCGGGTGTCGCTTGCCTACCGGGTAGCGATTTCGGTCAATCCGCCACGGAACTCTCCGTACGTCTGGCATATGTGGATTTCGACGGCGCAGCGGCACTGGGCGCGGCAGCAGACCAACAGGCCATAGATGAGTCGTTCCTGCATCAAACCTGTGGCAGGGTCCTTGCTGCTACGGAGCGGATCCTGGCGTGGCTGCGGTAACTGGGCCTGGGCCCACAATATGATTTTCCCTGAACTACCAAATCGTTTTGACATGCTGATACTCAATAATCTTGGTATCAGCGCTAACAAGTGGAGCAGAATAGTGTCTGGCTAGTGCCACTATTAGCCTGTCCGCCGGATCCGCATGAAACTCTCCAGGTAATCTAACCGACTGTATTGCCAGATCAGTGTCGATCGATACGAATGTCACTCCCTCAATGGAGGCAACGGTTTTTATCCATTCGTCTATGTCCATCGTCAATATCAGTCTACCCTTTGACACCAGCATGGCGATTTCCCAAGCTGTAATAGCAGACACCATCAATTGTCCATCTTCAGATAACTCCTTCTCGATGGCTTCATGGGCTTTCTTAGATAACTGCGTATCACCGTTAACCCACCAAATCAGGGTGTGTGTATCCAAGACGATCACCCAAGCGCCTCCCATTCACCTTCAGCTACGGGTTCAGTGGGGTCGACATATTCGGTCACACTACCCTTGAGAATTTCCAGGGGTTTGCGTTCTGATTGCCGATAACGGCGCACCTCAATGGTAGGCTTGCCGTGGTCAGTCACGATCACTGCATTGCCGCTTGATTCCACCTGGCGAAACAGTTCCAGCGCCTTGGCCTTAAACTGAGATTTTGATACCCGCTCTTGCATAATAATGCCTATAGTCACATTACGATGGTCATTATTATAGCAAAATAGATGACTTCATCATCCAATTTCCTTTGCGCATGATGGTGGTTATAGAAGAGGTTCTGAAAGGGACGGAGCGAGTTCCTGCGCGATTTGTATTTCATTGTTTTCTATTATAATCTTCAGATTCAGTCTGAGGGAGAAGTATGCAAGGGACCGTAGGAACCGTACTCGTTACCGGCGCGTCGAGCGGCATCGGCGCCGCGACCGCGCGTCACTTCCATGCAAAGGGATGGCGGGTTGTTCTTGTCGCGCGCACGGCTGACAAGCTCACCGCTCTGGCTGACGAACTCGGATCGAACGCGATCGCCGAGCCGCTTGATGCGAGTGACGGCAGCGCCGTTCTCGCGCTCAAGGAGCGTCTCGACAAGGCCATCGGGATGCCCGATGTGATCGTCAACGCAGCCGGTGCCGGGCGTTGGCTGCGTATCGAGGATACGCCGCCGGATGAAGCGCGGATGATGATGGGAGCACCCTATCTGGCTGCCTTCAACATGACTCACGCCTATATGTCCGATTTCATTTCGCGTGATCGCGGAACCGTCATCATGATCAATTCCGCGGCGTCGCTGATGCCGTTGGCGCGAGCCGCGGGTTACACGGCATCGCGCTGGGCGCTGAGAGGCTTGCACGAGGCGCTGTGTCAGGATCTCGCCGGTACCGGTGTGCGCAGTTGCCATGTCGTCTTCCCGAAGGTCGAGACCGACTATTTCGACAATAACCCCGGTACTCTTGAAAGAATTCCGCGCATTGCCAACACCATTCGTACGCTGATGCCCACTGAGTGTGCGAAGGTGATCGTGGGCTTGGCGGAAAGGCCGAGGCGGGAGGTTATGTATCCCGGAATGCTGGCTTTCTACGGCATCTGCAACCGCTTTTCACCGAGACTGGTGGCATGGCTGTTACGCACGACGACGCCCCGTGCGGATTCGAGCGCGCCCGATTGACATAAAAGAGCGAGACGCAACACCAGGCTGTTGCTGACTGGACACAGGCGTATCGTTGCCGTTGCTGTCAAAGAAAAAGGGGTGTGAGCGCGAACCTCATCGAAGGTCACGATTCCTTAGCGCTAAGCACAGGGAGGGGAATGCCATGAGACACCTGCACTACTGGACAGCCATAGTGCTGCTGTCCTTTCCCGGATTCGCACTGGCGGATCTGACCGAACGCCAGGCCAAGCTGCTACACAACGTCTGCCTGCACTGCCATGTACGGACCGATACCGGCGCGCCGCTAATCGGTCATCCCGAGCAGTGGCGTGAACGCCTTTCCAAGGGCGAAGCGGCCCTGCTGCGCAATGTGGTGCAGGGGGTGCGCGGCATGCCCCCACTCGGCTCCTGTTCGGCCTGTGACGAGGCGGATCTGCGCGCGCTCACCCGTGCGATTTCCAGCTGGAAAGGAGGCGAATGATGCGCTTTGGTCGCCGCCGCTTTCTCGAGGCCGCTACGGCCGGCGCCGCTGCGCTGGTGTTGCCGGGATGCGGGTCCGAGAGCACGCAACCGCAGATGCCCGTTCCCTACGAGCCCGGTAAGCGGCTGCCCTGGGTCAACTGGGCGGGAAACCAATACTGTTACCCCAGGCAGCGGTTGGGCCCGGAGTCGGAGGACGAAGTCGCCGAAATACTGCGTCAGGCCAAGGGTGTTGTGCGCGCCGTCGGGGCCGGCCACGCCTTTACCGCCATGGTGCCTACCGACGACACGTTGATCGCCACCGACCTGTTGAGCGGGCTTGTCGATCACGATGAAGCCGGCCTGCGGGCGGAGTTTTTGGCGGGCACGCGGCTGCGCGAGATCGGTCCCGTGCTGGCCACCATCGGGCAGGCCCTGCCCAATATGCCCGATGTGGATCACTTCGCCCTGGGCGGCGCCATCGCCGCGTCGGTACATGGTACCGGCAAGCGCTTCGGATCGCTGTCAAACGCGGTCGTCGGCCTGACCCTGGCAACACCCCGTGGTGAACTGATCGAGTGCTCGACGGGGCATAATCCCGAGATCTTCAACGCGGCGCGCGTCTCTCTCGGCGCCCTGGGGGTGATCACACGCGTCCGGTTTCAGAACCAGAAACCGTTCCAGCTGACGGAAGTCAGTCGTGTCGAACCTACCGAAGAGGTGCTGGCCGATCTGGATCAGCGTTTGGCGCGGCACCGGCACTTCGAATTCCTGCCCCTCACCAACTCCAAGCTCTGCGTCACGGTCGCCACAGATCAGGCCAAGCCAGGCGACGCCAACGCAGGCGAGGACGATCCCGAGGCGCTCAACGAGATGCGCAAGCTCTTCGAAGCCATCAACTGGATTCCCGGGGCAAGCGGTCTCTACGATACGGCGCTCAAATTGGCCTTGGGTGACGCGGCCACGAGCACCCGCACCGGCCCTTCATTCCGTGTGTTCCCCCACCAGCGCGCGGTGCGCTTCCGCGAGATGGAGTACATGGTGCCGATCGAGGCCGGACCGGACTGCCTGCGGGAGATCCAGAGCACTATCCGTGAGCGTGGGATTCCGGTCTGTTTTCCGCTGGAATACCGCTGCGTCGCCGCCGACGATATCTGGCTGTCGATGTTCCAGGGGCGCCCCAGCGCCTGCATCGCCGTGCATCAGTTCGGCGATCTCGACTACCGGCCCTATTTCGCCGCCATCGAACCCATCTTCTGGAAATACGAAGGCCGTCCCCACTGGGGCAAGCTGCACACTCTGGACGCCAAGCGTCTGGCGGTGCTCTACCCCCGCCACTGGCAGGACTTTCAGGAGGTACGCAAGCAACTCGACCCGGAAGGAAAAATGCTCAATTCCCACTTAAAAACCCTCTTCGGCGTCTGAGCATGATCTCCCGCCGCACCTTCCTCATCGGTGCCGCCGCAGCCGCGGCACTGGCTTGGGCGCGACCGCGCGAGTTCAGCGGCGGACACTCGACCTACTTCGCCAAGTTCAATACCGCCCTGCGCCGCCACGGCATCGACCGGCCCATTCTACTCATTGACCTGGACCGGCTCGATCGCAACATAGAACGCTTGCTCACATCCCTAAGGACTGGCACGCCGCGCAACTACCGCATCGTGGCCAAATCAGTGCCTAGTCCGGGATTGATAGACTATATCGCCACACGGGCCGCCACCGATTCAGTCATGGTATTCCATAGACCCTTCATAGAGGAGATGGCGCGCCTGCGGCCTCAGGCCGACCTCCTGCTGGGTAAACCCATGCCGGTGGCCGCTGCCGCCACCTTCTATGAACGCCACCAGGGCAGGTTCGATCCGGCGCGACAGCTGCAATGGCTGATCGATTCGGATGCTCGGCTTTCTCAGTACTTGCAACTGGCGCAGGGGCGTGGCCTCAAACTGCGCGTAAACCTGGAAATCGACGTCGGTCTGCATCGCGGTGGCTACGCCGGCCCCGATGCCCTGGCGGCTGCGTTGGGCACCATCGCCGCCCATCCCGATCACCTGGCGTTTTCCGGTTTCATGGGCTACGACGCCCATCTCATGGGTCTGCCCGGCTTTCTGGCCAGTGGAGAGATGCCCAGGGTCAAGGCGCGCTACAACGCCTGCATCGATTTGCTGCGCAAGCGGTTTTCCCGGCTGGCGCAGGGTCCGTTGACCTTCAACGGCGCCGGCAGCCCCACTTTCCGCTTTTACGAATCGGATGCCACGCTCAACGATGTCTCGGTGGGTTCGGCGTTGATGAAGCCCAGCCACTACGACCTGCCCATGCTCGCCGACTTCGAGCCCAGCGCCTTCATCGCCGCTCCCGTGCTCAAACGCCATTCCAGCACCGGCATTCCTACCCTGGAGTGGCTCGCTGAACCCTTGGCCATCTGGGATAGAAACACCGCCGACAGACTCTTTATCTATGGCGGTAATTGGCTTGCAGATCCGATATCACCTGTCGGTGTTGAACGAGCCGACCTCTACGCAAGTTCCAACCAGGAGGGGTATCACGCCGCCAAGGGCATCCGCTTGGCCGTGGACGACTTCCTGTTCCTGCGACCGATGCAATCGGAGGCGGTGTTGCTCCAATTCGGCGACCTGGTGGGCATTCGGGGTGAACGCATCGAGCAGCGCTGGCCGGTACTGCCTGTCGCGGGCTAACCCTAACACCGGCAAAGCCTCTTTCAGAGCCTGCGCAACAGCACCAGCATGGCCTCGATCAGGCGTCGCCTCATTGGTCCGTAGGGTGGAAAAAAGGCCTTGATCAGATGCGGCCAGCCGCCGCGCAACAGGGCCCGCTCATGGGAGAAGGCCTTGAAACCGTAGTACCCATGGGCGTTGCCTATGCCCGATTGGCCAATGCCGCCAAAGGGCAGGCCGCTGTGGGCAAATTGCACTATGCAGTGATTGACCGCCGCACCACCCGAGCTGGTCTCGCCCAGCACCCTGCGCTGAATCTCCCGGTTCCTGCTCCAGAGGTAGAGGGCGAGAGGTTTGGGCCGCGCATTGAGATATTCGATCACCTCGCCGATCTCGTCGAATTCGATCACCGGCAGCACCGGACCGAAGATCTCCTCATTTGCGATGCGAGCCGTTGGCGGCACCTCACCCAGCAAGGTGGGGGCGATATAGCATTGTGACTGGTCGTGGCTGCCACCGACGAGCAGTTCAGCCCCCTCGGCGTGAGCTTGGTCGATCAGCTCGGCGACCCGCCCGCTATGTTGCGGGTTGATCATGCGCGCCAGATCGGCATTGGCGGCAACCTCCGCGTCACTGTGGCCGTAGCGTTCGGCGATAATCTTCCGGCAGTGGCGCAACAACTCGTCGCGTACGCTGCGCTCGACGAACAGGGTATCCGGCGCTACGCAGGTCTGCCCCGCATTGATCAATTTGCCCCAGATGATCGTCTCGGCGGCACGTATAAGATTCGCGCTGGCGTCGACGATGACGGGTGATTTACCGCCCAGCTCCAGTGTCACCGATGTCAGATGGCGGGCGGCGGCGGCCATCACCAGCTTGCCCACAGCCGACGAGCCCGTGAAGAAGATGTGGTCGAAGGCGTGTTCGAGCAGAGCCTGGGCGGTCTCCGCTCCCCCCTCGATCAGGCTAACCTCGGCGGGGTTGAAGACCTCGGCGATAAGCTCGGCCAACACCCCGTTGACCGTCGGCGTGAACTCCGAAGGCTTGAGGATTACCGCATTACCCGCGGCGACGGCCGACACCAGG
>JASFJY010000071.1:0-9830 GCA_050119415.1 Chromatiales bacterium
GGCGGCTCAGGGTCAGTTTCCGCGCATCTTCACCGCAGAGGCCGTAATCCGACTCGAAGCGCTGGCGCTTCTGATCGGGCAGCTCCGGCATATCGGTACGCAACACCTCGAGGCGGGTGGCGTCGATCTCCACCGGCAGCAGGTCGGGATCGGGGAAGTAGCGATAGTCGTTGGCCTCCTCCTTGCTGCGCATGGAGCGGGTCTCGTCTCGGTCGGCATCGTAAAGCCGGGTCTCCTGCACCACCTGACCGCCGCTCTCCAGCAGATCGACCTGGCGCTGCAGCTCGTAGTTGAGGGCGCGTTCGAGGAAGCGGAAGGAGTTGATGTTCTTCAGCTCGGTGCGGGTACCGAACGCCTCCTGGCCTCGCGGGCGGATGGAGAGGTTGGCATCGACCCGGAAGGAACCCTCCTGCATGTTGCCGTCGCAAATACCGAGATAGGTCACCAGCTGATGGATCTTGCGGGCGTAGGCCACTGCTTCCTTGATGGAGCGCATATCGGGCTCGGAGACGATCTCCAGCAGCGGGGTGCCGGCCCGGTTGAGGTCGATACCGCTCATGCCGTGGAAATCCTCGTGCAGGGACTTGCCCGCATCCTCTTCCAGGTGAGCGCGGGTGATGCCGATCACCTTCTGGGAGCCGTCCTCCAGGTCGATGGTCAGCGAACCCCTGCCGATGATCGGCAGCTCGAACTGGCTGATCTGGTACCCCTTTGGCAAGTCGGGATAGAAGTAGTTCTTGCGCGCGAAGACCGAGCGCTCAGCGATCTCGGCGTCGATCGCCAGGCCGAACTTCAACGCCATATCGACCGCCGCCTCGTTGAGCACCGGCAACACCCCGGGAAAACCCAAATCGACAATACAGGCCTGGGTATTCGGTTCGGCGCCGTAGGCGATCGAAGCGCCGGAGAAAATCTTCGACCGGGTGGCGAGCTGGGTGTGAATCTCCAGCCCGATGACAGTTTCCCACTGCATAGCGTTACTCATCTTTTATCTTGTATTGTGAATGTTGAATTTTGAATGGTTGCGTGCGCTCCGCGAACGGGTATTTGCATCAAAGGTCGTCATTGAAGCGAGCTGTTCAATTCAAAATACTCAATTCAAATTTCAAAATTGCTTAAGCAAATCCCTGCGGAATCAACCGATGCCAATCGGTCTCCTGCTGGAAGCGGTGCGCCACATTCAGCAGCTTCGCCTCGGCGAAGTAGTTACCGATGATCTGCAGGCCCACCGGTAGGCCGTTGACCGGCGCCACTGGCAGTGACAGGCCGGGCAGACCGGCCAGGTTGGCGGCGATAGTGTAGATGTCATTGAGATACATGGTGACCGGGTCGTCGACCTTCTCACCCAGGGTGAAAGCGGTGGTCGGCGAAGTGGGTCCCATAATCACATCGACCTGCCCGAAGGCCTGATGAAAATCGTCGGAAATCAGGTGACGGGTCTTCTGCGCCTTCAGATAATAGGCATCGTAGTAGCCGGCAGAGAGGGCGTAGGTGCCGATCATGATGCGCCGTTTCACCTCTGCCCCAAAGCCCTCGCCGCGGGAGCGCTTGTAAAGATCCTCCAGGTCCTTCGCATCCTTGCAGCGGTAACCGAAGCGCACCCCGTCGAAACGGGAGAGGTTGGAGGAACATTCCGCAGGGGCCACCACGTAGTAGGTCGGCACCGCCAGGCCGGCATTGGGCAGACTGATCTCGACCACCCGGGCACCCAGGCCCTTGTAGACCGCAATGGCCGACTCGACCGAAGCGGCCACCGCCGGATCGAGCCCCTCACCGAAATACTCCTTCGGCAAGCCGATGCGCAGTCCCTCGAGGGGGGCGTCAAGACCGGCACTGTAGTCGGGTACCGGTTCGTTCGCACTGGTGGAGTCGCGCTCATCGAAGCCCGCCATCACCTGCAGCATCAGTGCGGCATCCTCGGCGCTGCGGGTCATGGGGCCCGCCTGGTCCAGGCTGGAGGCGAAGGCGATCATGCCGAACCGTGAGACCCGCCCATAGGTCGGCTTGAGACCGGTGATACCACAAAGCGCCGCCGGTTGCCGAATCGAGCCGCCGGTATCGGTACCGGTGGCCGCCACAGCCAAACGGGCGGCCACCGCCGCGGCAGAGCCACCCGAGGAGCCACCCGGTACCCGTTCGACATCCCAGGGATTACGCACCGCTCCGTAGTAGCTGGTCTCGTTCGAGGAACCCATGGCGAACTCATCCATGTTGGCCTTACCCAGGCTGACCGCACCCGCGGCCTGCAGCCGTTCGGTTACCCTGGCATCGTAGGGCGAAATGAAGTTGTCGAGCATACGTGAGCCGCAGCTGGTACGCACACCGCGGGTACAGAAGATGTCCTTCTGCACAATGGGTATACCGGTCAACGGCGTCGCATCGCCGCGCTTGAGCGCCTGATCGGCCACCTCAGCGGCGACCAGGGCCGCCTCCGGCGTGACCGTAATGAAGCTGTTCAGCCCGGCGCCCAAGCGCTCTATACGCTCGAGAAAGTAACGGGTCAGTTCGACACTGGAAAACTCACCGGCACGCAGGCCGGCGCCCAGTTCTGCAATGGATTTCGTATGCATCTGTGGATTGCCACCTTGGACCGTCATTCGATCACCTTGGGAACCAGATACAACCCCGCTTCGACGCGAGGGGCGACGGCCTGGTTCTCTTCTCGCTGGTCGCGCTCGGTCACCCGGTCCCCGCGCAGGCGTTGCACCATGTGCAAGGGATGGGCCATCGGCTCCACCTCATCGGTGTTCACCGTCTCCAGCTGTTCCACCAGGTTGAGAATATTCGAGAGATCTTTGGCATAGGCGTCGGTCTGTGACTCGTCGAGCGCCAAACGGGCCAAGTGGGCGATCTTTTCCACATCGGATCGGTTTAACGACATGCGTCTGATTCCTGCTCATTAAAACCTACGGAAGTTACCATACTACACCGAAGTGTTACATGGCACAGGTATTCAAGGTATTTTGAGGACCATCTATACCACTATGATCAGCCAGCTGAATTATGTTCTGAGTCAAGAAAACAGCCTGAAAAGTTGTGACAATACCTCAACAGGAGTGGCGAGCCGGCCCCTCTCCACTTTTGCCAGGGAAAAACGGTTTCAGCTATAGGGATTATGGAGCCGCTCAATGCTCGCTGTCGGCTATAATTAAGTTAAATAGATCTGCAATTCAAAATCCCCTTTCTTGCCCAACTCCTGTACCATTGCTAGATTAATTTAATTTCACCGGCAGACACCGGTGAGCGTCCGCACCAACGCCCATATCGAGCCCACTGCGACGTCACCCGGTCAGCCTTCACACAACCAGACAAGACGAAAACTTACATGCTGTTCCGACGCATACGTGGCTTTTTTTCCAATGACCTCTCCATTGACCTGGGTACCGCCAACACGCTGATCTATGCCCGCGGCCAAGGTATTGTACTCAACGAGCCCTCGGTGGTGGCCATACGCCAGGACCGGGGACCGGGCGGTGCCAAATCTGTGGTGGCCGTCGGTGAGGATGCGAAGAAGATGCTTGGCCGTACCCCAGCCAACATCACCGCCATCCGCCCTATGAAGGAGGGGGTGATCGCTGACTTCACCGTTACTGAAAAGATGCTGCAGTATTTCATCCACAAGGTGCACGAGACCCGTGTCATCCGCCCCAGCCCTCGGGTGCTTGTCTGCGTACCCTGCGGCTCGACCCAGGTGGAGCGGCGCGCCATCAAGGAGTCGGCCGCCGGCGCAGGCGCCCGCGAGGTCTATCTGATCGAGGAGCCCATGTCGGCCGCCATCGGCGCCGGGCTGCCGGTGGATGAGGCCCGCGGCTCCATGGTGCTGGATATCGGCGGCGGTACCTCCGAGGTGGCCATCATCTCCCTCAACGGTATCGTCTACGCCAACTCGGTGCGGGTCGGCGGCGACCGTTTCGACGATGCCATCGTCAATTATGTGCGGCGCAACTACGGCACCCTGATCGGTGAGGCGACGGCGGAACGGGTCAAACACGAGATCGGCTCCGCCTACCCAGGCAACGAGGTCAAGGAGATCGAGGTCAAGGGCCGCAATCTGGCCGAAGGTATCCCGCGCAGCTTCACCCTCAACAGCAATGAAATTCTCGAGGCCCTGCAGGAGCCCCTCTCCGGCATCGTCGGCGCGGTCAAGACCGCGCTGGAGCAGACCCCACCGGAGCTGGGCGCCGATGTGGCCGAACGCGGCATCGTACTCACCGGCGGCGGCGCCTTGCTGAAAGATCTCGACCGCCTGCTGCAGGAGGAGACCGGTCTGCCGGTAATCGTTGCCGAGGATCCTCTAACCTGCGTCGCCCGCGGCGGTGGCCGCGCCCTAGAACTTATCGACGAGCGAGGTGGCGAATTTTTCATGATCGACTGACAGCCTGCCGGTCAGGAATACGACACCTGCCGGTAACAGTAGTGTCGAACATTACCCTCGACCGACACCAGGAGTGAAGCCATCAAACTGATCTTCACAGAGGGACCCTCTATCACCACCCGGTTGGTGGTCGCCGGCCTGCTCTCCATCTCGCTGATGGTGCTGGATCACCGCTACAACACCCTCGAGTCCCTGCGCGCCACCCTCTCGGTGCTGCTCTACCCGGTGCAGTATCTGGCAAGCCTCCCCGTCTCGCTCGGCAAGGCGGCCAGCGAGACCTTCACCAGCCGCAACGAACTGGAGAAGGAGAGAGAACGGCTGCATAGCGAAAACCTAGAGTTGCGCGGCCGCCTGCAGAAGTTCGAGGCCCTGGAGGCGGAGAACAGACGCTTGCGAGGATTGCTCGACTCTTCCTTCAAGGTGGGCGACCGGGTGCAGATCGCCGAACTGATCTCTGTGGAACAGGATCCTTTCCGCCAGGTGGTGCTGATCGACAAGGGCAGCAGCTCCGGCCTCTACAAAGGTCAACCGGTGCTGGACGCCGATGCCGTGGTGGGCCAGGTAACACACACCAACCCTTATACCGCCAATGTCCTGTTGATCACCGACGCCACACATGCCCTGCCGGTACAGGTCCAGCGTAATGGCCTGCGCACCATCGCCCTAGGCACCGGCCTGATCAACCGGCTGGAGCTGCCCCATCTGCCGAACAATGCCGATATCCGGGTCGGCGACCTGCTCACCACCTCCGGCCTCGGCGGCCGCTTCCCCCCCGGCTATCCAGTAGCCCGGGTGGTGGAGGTACGACACGAGCCGGGCCGCCCCTTCGCCTGGATTATTGCCGAGACCAGCGCGCAACTGGACCGCTTGCGGGAAGTGTTGTTGGTCTGGACGCTAAAACCGATCCTCGTCAAGCCGAACGAGAGCGTCGAAGAGATCCCGCAACAGACCCTCCCCGGTGACGCAGCGGAGGTTAGCCAGTGATCGCCACCGCCCCACAAGGACGCCACTACATCATTTATCTCAGCCTGCTGATCGGTTACGTGCTCACGATCATGCCGTTGCCCGAGTGGGCACAGACCTACCGGCCGCAGTGGGTGGCATTGATCCTCATCTACTGGTGCATGGCACTGCCGGATCGGGTCGGCGTCGGCGTCGGTTTCATCACCGGGCTACTGCTCGACGTCCTCTCCGGCACTCTGCTGGGGCAACATGCGTTGGGGCTCTCTGTAGTCGCCTTCCTCACCCTCAAGCTCCATCTGCGCGTGCGCGTCATGCCGCTGCGCCAGCAGATCTTCACCATCTTCATCCTGCTGCTGGTAGAGCGCCTGTTGGCGCTCTGGTCCACTGGCGCGGCAGGCTACCCGACCCCCTCTCTCTGGTATTGGATGGCGCCGGCCGTGAGCATGCTGTTATGGCCCTGGGTTTACCTTGGCCTGCGAAAAGTTCGGCGTCGCTTCCGCCTCAGTTAACAATGCCGCAACTCTCGATCAAGGACCACCTCTACGAAAGCCAGCTCTTTCTGGGCCGCGCCATCGCCTCCGGCATTCTGGTCATCCTGGTGCTGGCGATTCTGGCCGGGCGCATGTTCTATCTGCAGGTGTTGAGTCACGAACATTTCATCACCTTGTCGAAGGACAACCGGGTCAAGCTGCAACCGCTGCCACCCACACGGGGCCTGATCTACGACCGCAACGGCATCACACTGGCGCAGAACCTGCCCGCTTACAACCTGGAGATCACCCCGGAGAAGGTCTTCGATATCGACGCCACGCTGCAGGGGTTGGGTACGATTATCGAAATCAGCGAAGAGGATATCCAGCGCTTCAAGCGCCTGCTCAAGCAACATAGGCGTTTTGACGGTATCCCGCTGCGCGTGCGGCTGGATGATGAAGAGGTCTCGCGGCTGGCGGTCAATCGTCACCGCTTCCCCGGCGTCGACGTCAAGGCCAGCCTGCTTCGAGACTACCCGGCAGGTCTTCAGACCGCCCATCTTCTCGGCTATGTGGGACGCATCAACCAGCGCGAATTGGACTACATCGACACCTCCAACTACAGCGGCACCAGCTACATCGGCAAGAACGGGGTGGAGAAGAGCTATGAATCCCTGCTGCACGGCCTGGTCGGCCTGCAGCAGGTGGAAGTCAACGCCAAGGGCCGGGTACTGCGGGTGCTGGAGGACCGGCCGCCCACGCCCGGCGACGACCTGCGTCTGTTCCTCGATATGGAGCTGCAGAAGATCGCCCTGGAGGCGCTGGGCGACTTCAACGGCGCTGTCGCCGCCATCGAAATCAAGACCGGTGGCGTGCTGACCCTGGTCAGCAAACCGGGTTATGACCCCAATCTGTTTGTCGAGGGTATCAGTAACGAGGCTTACGAAGCGTTGAAGAGTTCGATCGACAACCCCCTGTTCAACCGCGCCATTCGCGGCCAATATCCTCCCGGCTCCACGGTCAAGCCCTTTATCAGCCTGGCCGGTCTCGAGTACGGCGTGGTCAGCTACCGTCAGGAGACCTTCTGCCCCGGCTACTACCAGCTGCCCGGCAAGGAGCACAAGTATCGCGACTGGAAGAAGTGGGGCCACGGCAAGGTTGACATGGAGAAGGCGATTGTCGAGTCCTGCGACGTCTACTACTACGAACTGGCACGCACCCTCGGTATAGACCGGTTGCACGAATTTCTCACCGGCTTCGGCTTCGGCCAGCCGACACGGGTCGATCTTACCGGCGAACTCAGCGGACTGCTGCCGAGTCGGGAGTGGAAACAGGATAAACGGCGCGAGCCCTGGTATCCCGGCGAAACCCTGATTGTCGGCATCGGCCAGGGCTATTTCCTGACCACTCCGCTGCAGCTGGCGGCGGCCACCGCCACCCTCGCCAACCAGGGGCACCACATTCGACCCCGGGTGGTGGCGACCATCGAAAAGCCCGACGGCAGCCTACAGGAGAGCCCCAAGATCATCGACGATCTGCAGCAGCTCGACCCGGTCCACTGGAACCAGGTCATCGACGCCATGACCCTGGTGGTCGAGAGTCCCCGGGGCACCGCCCGCTCGATTCGCAGCGACCACTACCGTATTGCCGGCAAGACCGGTACCGCCCAGGTCTTCAGCGTCAAGCAGGATGAGGAGTATGATGAAAAGACTGTCGCCAAGCGCAAACGCGACCATGCCCTGTTCATCGCCTTCGCCCCAATGGAGGATCCCCGCATCGCCATCGCCGTGGTGGTGGAGAACGGCGGCCACGGAGGCGCGGTAGCGGCACCGATCGCCCGCAAGATCATGGACCACTATCTACTTCAGGACGGTATATGAGCGAAATGCCCAGATCCGCTCTCACTTTTCAAGAGTCGCAGTCTATGCGACCCAGTGGTCTGCTGGCGTCGCTGCATATCGATCTGCCGCTGCTGACCAGCCTGCTGCTACTCGCCGCGCTCGGGCTGGCGATACTCTACAGCGCCGGCGATCAGGAGATGGCGCTGATGCAGAAGCAGCTCATCCGCCTCGGTATCGGCTTCTTCGCCATGATCCTGCTGGCGCAGATCCATCCCTATAACCTGCGTCGCTGGTCTCCCCTGCTCTACCTCGCCGGCATCTTGATGTTGTTGGCGGTGATTCTCTTTGGCGAAGCGGGCAAGGGAGCGCAACGCTGGCTCGATCTCGGGCTGGTGCGTTTTCAACCCTCGGAGATATTCAAGCTCAGCCTGCCGATGATGATCGCTTGGTTCCTGGCCGACAAACGCCTGCCGCCGACCCTGCCGCGTCTGCTGGTGGCCGGCTTGCTGAGCCTGGTGCCCGTCTTGCTGATCGCCAAACAGCCCGATCTGGGAACCGCCCTGCTGGTGGCCTCAGCCGGTGCCTTTGCCCTTTTTCTTGCCGGCATCTCCTGGCATCTTATCGGCGCCATCGGTATCGCCATGGCGGCCCTCGGCCCGCTGGCCTGGTACCTGATGCATGACTATCAGCGACAACGGGTACTGACCTTCCTCAACCCTGAAAGCGATCCGCTTGGCACCGGCTACCACATCATCCAATCGAAGATCGCCATCGGCTCGGGCGGCATCGGCGGCAAGGGTTGGCTCAACGGCACCCAGTCGCATCTGGAGTTCCTGCCTGAGCGCCACACCGACTTCATCTATGCCGTAATCTCCGAGGAGTTCGGACTGGTCGGCGTGTTGGCACTGCTGTGCCTCTACCTTTTCATCATCCTGCGCGGCCTCTTTATCGCCAGCCAGGCCCAGGACACCTATAGCCGCATCCTTGCCGGGACACTTTCTTTGGTCTTTTTTGTCTACCTCTTTGTCAATGCCGGCATGGTCAGCGGACTACTGCCGGTGGTCGGCGTACCCTTACCCTTGATCAGTTATGGCGGCACTTCGCTGGTGACCATACTGATCGGCTTCGGTATGCTGATGTCCATCCACACCCATAGAAAACTGCTACCAACATGAGACAGTTGATAACATCCCTAATCCTGGCGGGCCTGACCATCACCACTTCGGCCTGTGCGCATACTCCCGAGACCCGCGATGCGTTCAAAGTATTCGCCGCCGAAATGGAACAGAAACACCAGATTCCGGCAAGCGAGGTCGAGGAGTTACTGGCGGGCACTCAATTCCGCGACGACATCATCGCCGCCATCACCCGCCCCGCTGAAGCCAAGCCCTGGCATGAGTACCGACCCATCTTCCTCAAGCCCGACCGCATCAAGGGCGGGGTGGAATACTGGCAACAGAACGAGGCGGTGCTGGAGCGTGTCAGCCGGGAGTACGGCATTCCCGTGGAGATCATCGTCGCCATCATCGGCGTGGAGACACGCTACGGTAAATTTACCGGCCGCTACCGCATCCTCGACTCGCTTACCACCCTCGCCTTCGGCTATCCGAAGCGGGCCGATTTCTTCCGCGGTGAACTGGAGCAGTTTCTGCTGCTGAGCCGGGAGGAATCTGTCAATCCGCGCAGCGTCAAAGGCTCCTACGCCGGAGCCATGGGCAAACCCCAGTTCATCGCCAGCAGCTACCGCCACTATGCTGTCGATGGAGACGGCGACGGCAAGCGTGACCTGTGGCAAAGCGATGCCGATGTCATCACCAGCGTAGCCAACTATTTCAAGACTCATGGCTGGCGCCCTGGAGAGCCGGTTACTCTGCAGGCACAGAGCAATGGTGAGACCGGTCTGCAACGCTTTGTCGATTCCGGCATGAAACCAAGTATCCGACTGGAGGAGCTGCTCAGCCATGGGCTGCGCCCCCACGACAGCGCCACCCTGCCCCCCCCGGAGACACTGACCAGTTTGATCAAGCTGGACGCGGGAGAGCGGAACGAATATTGGTTCGGACTGCATAACTTTTATGTCATTACCCGTTACAATCACAGTAACCTATACGCCATGGCGGCCTACCAATTGAGCCAGGAGATCCTCACTGCCAAGCTAGCAGCCGGAAAGAAGCCCTAACT
>JASFJY010000072.1:0-9787 GCA_050119415.1 Chromatiales bacterium
TGAGAAAAAATGACTGATCAGCGTTTGCCTATGATTCCTCCGTTGCTGCCACTGGTGGTGGTTGATGTCTGAGACGACCAATGAATCCGGTCATCAGCTACTGAGACGACGTCGAGCTGGAATTCTGTTACACATCACCTCACTGCCCGGACCGGGCGCTGTGGGGGATCTGGGTAGCCAGGCCTATCGCTTTGTCGATTTTCTGGCGTCGGCCGGCATGACCGTCTGGCAGATTCTCCCCATCGGCCCTACCATGCACGACAACTCGCCCTACCAGAGCAGTTCGATGTATGCGGGGAATTCACGGCTCATCAGTCTTGAGTTGCCATTGGAAAAGGGTTGGTTGGAAGCGCTCCCGGAGGATGTGGAGCCCCTCTCCGACCTGATCAAAATGTACTGTATCAGGCTGGCCTGGAAAGGTTTCAAGGAGCGGGCCAGTGAGAAGGATCGGGCTGACTTTCAACGCTTTACGGCGGAACAGGGCTGGTGGCTGGAGGACTATGCGCTGTTCCAGGCCCTGCGTACTGAAGAGATGCGTAGCTGGTGGGATTGGCACCAGCCCCTGCGTGACCGGGAACCCCAGGCGCTAGCCATGTCCCGTGCCAGACTCAAGGCGCAGATCGAGGAGATCAAGTTTGAGCAGTATCTCTTCTTCATCCAGTGGATGCACCTCAAGCGCTACGCCAATGAGCGGGGAGTGCTGCTGTTTGGAGACGTGCCGATCTTCGTCGCTCATGATAGTGCCGAGGTCTGGGCTCACCGCGAGTTTTTCGACCTGCTCGAGGATGGTCACCCGCGGGTGATCGCCGGCGTCCCTCCCGACTACTTTTCGGAGACTGGACAACGCTGGGGTAATCCGCTCTACCTCTGGGATGTCATGGAAGAAGATGGATTCAGTTTCTGGATCAACCGCCTCAAAGTCCAGTCGACGCTTTTCGATTTTCTGCGAATCGATCACTTTCGCGGTTTCGAGGCCTATTGGGAGATCCCCGCAACGGAAGAGACGGCTGTCAAAGGTCACTGGATCAAGGCGCCGGGAGAGCGGTTGTTCCACAAGCTCTACAAAGCCTTACCGCATCTGGAGTTGGTGGCTGAAGATCTGGGTATCATCACTCCGGAGGTGGAGGCGATGCGCAAGGCGCACGGATTACCCGGAATGAAGATCTTGCAGTTTGCCTTTTCCGGGGGGGCTGACAATCCCTATCTGACGTTTCACCACACACGGGATTCCGTGGTCTATACCGGTACTCATGACAATGACACCACCCTGGGTTGGTATACCAGCCTGGACGATGCCACACGGGAGTTCGTAGACGACTATCTGGGGCATTCACGCGAGGTCATGCCCTGGCCAATGATCCGGTGTGCGATGGCCTCGTGCGCCAATCTGGCAATGATTCCCATGCAGGACGCCCTGGCTTTGAACAGCACTCACCGCATGAATACTCCGGGTACCACCCAAGGCAATTGGGAATGGCGCTTTCGTTGGGAGGATATTGAACAGGACACGGCTGCGCGGCTGTTGCACCGGGTCAGAGTCTACGGCAGGATCTAGCCCGAATGTTTCATCCGGGTAGCGAATCAGAGAGTTCCAGGCAAAAAAAATACCGCTTCGGAAGTCTGTGCCGAAGCGGTTTATACCAAAGGAGGATGGAGGAGATAAGCCAAAGGAAACACTGTTTCCTTCGACTTGAGATCAATTAAATCAAAACTCAGACCTGCTAGCATTGAGAAAAGTCAATTACAAGGCGGATCAGGCCGACCAATGCATATCGAGCTGACTTTTTCAAGTAGATTCGCCCTCATCATCATCTTCCCTATCGTCCGCTGAGGCGGAGTCCTGACTTCCGCCGGCGAAAAACAGGGCGGCCACACCCAATCCCAACAGGAGCAAAAGTGATAGGGCAATTAATATGTTGGGAAGCATACAGGGGTTTACCTATAGGATTACAACAACTATATTTTAATCGATACGTCGTAGCATGGTAGAGACGATGCATGGATTGTCAGAACAGATAATTAGGTGACCGGCTTCACACTTCCGATCATCTGTGTTGTCTTTTGATATAGGCTCATTATCATAGAAATCGACGCATTCGTGTCAGCACATAACGCAAAGAGGAACTTTGTCATGCCACTAAAAGGATTTAGTCGATCTCTTTCCGCCTTTTTTATTACCGCCGTCCTCGGCCTGGCCGCTCTGCCGACCTATTCGGCATCCATCTGCAAGGGGCTCGATGCAGAGGCCTGTAAAGAGAGTGCATCCTGCAATTGGGTGAGTGGCTACACCACCAAGAACGGAAGCACCGTCTCCGCCTACTGTCGGAGCACAGGGAGCAAGGCGAAGCGGGATCAGCAGTTGAAAGGGGAGCAGGATTCACAGCCTGATCCCGACGATCGTGCCGATGCAGGTGCGAACACCATAACGAGAATTTTGGAGGAGAGAAACGGCTAACGCCGTGCTTGGGGTGGCCGGGAGGATCAATGCCCTCTTCGGTCCCCCCTTTTTTCCTCCATCTAGCCGCTCAACGCTTCTTAACTAAACACCTTCCCTTTCCTGAACATCAACTCCCAGTCGGTTTTCGAGTATCATTGAGTTTTTGTTCCGCAGGATAAAGACCAAAGATGCTGATTCTCCGTGGCGCCCCAGCGCTTTCCGATTTTCGTCTGCAAAAACTCACCCATCGCTTGGCTACGGCGCTGGATGCCGATATAGAAATCTCGGCCGGATATGTCCATTTCGCAGATGTGGATCAGGCCCTGGATGACAGCGAAATAGCCACGCTTGAGCAGCTGCTGAGCTATGGACCCGCACTGCCCGTCAGTGAACCGCAAGGTACGCTGCTGCTGGTAGTGCCGAGACCCGGCACGATCTCCCCCTGGTCTAGCAAGGCCACCGACATTGCGCATCACTGTGGTCTTAATCGGGTTGTACGCCTGGAGCGCGGCATTGCTTATTCGGTGAAGTCGGATGGCGAATTGCTGGATGACAATCAATTCAATCAGGCCGCCGTTCTGCTGCACGACCGCATGACCCAGGCGGTGTTGAGCGATCCAGAGGATGCCAGCTGCCTGTTCAAACATGCCGAACCCAAACCCTATGTACAGGTTGATGTGCTGGGGGGAGGGCGGCCGGCCCTGATGGTGGCCAATACGGAGCTGGGCCTGGCCCTCTCAGAAGACGAGATCGACTACCTGGTGGAGAGCTTCCAGATCCTACAGCGCAACCCCACTGACGTGGAACTGGTGATGTTCGCCCAGGCCAACTCCGAGCACTGCCGTCATAAGATCTTCAACGCGGACTGGGTCATCGACAGCGAGGCCCAAACCCGCTCCCTGTTCAAGATGATCCGTAACACAACGGAGCGTTCGCCAGACAATGTGCTCTCTGCCTACAAGGACAATGCGGCGGTGATCACCGGTCATCTGGCCGAGCGTTTCGTCCTCGATCCGCGCACGCGTACCTACGGCTTCGGCCGCGAGCAGGTGCATATCCTCATGAAGGTGGAGACCCATAACCACCCCACCGCCATCTCTCCCGATCCCGGCGCCGCAACCGGCTCCGGCGGTGAGATCCGTGATGAAGGGGCAACCGGCAAGGGCGCCAAGCCGAAGGCGGGGCTCTGCGGCTTCTCCGTCTCCAACCTGAAGCTGCCCGAAGGGCCGCAGCCCTGGGAGGTCGACTATGGCAAGCCGGAGCGTATCGTCTCCGCGCTCGATATCATGCTGGAGGGGCCGATCGGCGCCGCCTCCTTCAACAACGAGTTCGGGCGGCCCAATCTTTGCGGCTACTTCCGCACCTTCGAAGCAGCGGTGCCCGGGCCTGGCGGTGAGGAGCTGCGGGGGTACCACAAACCGATCATGCTGGCCGGCGGGCTCGGCAACATCCGAGAACAGCACATTGAGAAGCGCGACTTTCCCGCCGCTTCCCCCCTGGTGGTGCTGGGTGGACCCACCATGCTCATCGGTCTCGGCGGCGGCGCCGCCTCAAGCATGACCAGCGGCACCTCGGCGGAAGATCTCGACTTCGCCTCGGTGCAGCGCTCCAATCCGGAAATGCAGCGCCGTTGCCAGGAGGTGATCGACGCCTGCTGGGCTCAGGGGGAGGAAAATCCCATCCTCTTCATCCACGACGTGGGAGCGGGCGGCCTCTCCAACGCCTTGCCGGAGCTGGTGCACGATGCCGCTTTAGGCGGACGATTCGAGCTGCGCGCAGTGCCCAACGACGATCCCGGCATGTCGCCCATGGAGATCTGGTGCAACGAGTCCCAGGAACGCTATGTGATGGCGATCGACACCGCCAAGCTCGAGGACTTCAAGACGATCTGCGAACGCGAACGCTGTCCCTATGCGGTGGTTGGGGAGGCGACTGGGGAGGAGCAGTTGGTGCTCGGTGACGGCCACTTCGACAACAATCCCATAGACATTCCGATGAACCTGCTTTTCGGCAAGCCGCCGCGTATGCTGCGGGATGTGCACCATCGCACCTTCAGGAAGCCGGAACTCGACTTCAGCGGTGTCGATATAAAGGAGGCCGCCTTGCGGGTGCTGCAGCTGCCGACCGTGGCCGACAAGACTTTCCTCATCACCATTGGCGACCGCTCCATCACCGGCATGGTGGCACGGGACCAGATGGTCGGTCCTTGGCAGGTGCCGGTAGCCGACCTGGCGGTGACCACTTCCGGGCTTATGGGTTATAGCGGTGAGGCGATGGCCATGGGCGAGCGCACCCCGCTGGCATTGATCGACGCCCCCGCCTCGGGTCGCATGGCGATCGGCGAAGCGATCACCAACATCGCCGCGGCCCGTATCGAGAAGCTTGGCGATATCAAGCTCTCCGCCAACTGGATGGCCGCCGCCGGTCACCCCGGCGAGGATGCCCGGCTCTACGATACGGTCAAGGCGGTAGGCATGGAACTCTGCCCCGAATTGGGTATTGCGATACCGGTGGGTAAGGACTCCATGTCGATGAAGACAGTCTGGGAGCAGGCCGGCGAGCAACGGGAGATGGCCGCGCCACTGTCACTGATCATCTCTGCCTTCGCGCCGGTGAGCGATGTGCGGGGGACGCTGACCCCGCAGCTGCGTGGCGACTTGGGTGACACCGACCTGATCCTGATCGATCTGGGCAAGGGGCAGAACCGGCTCGGCGGCACCGCCCTGGCGCAGGTCTATGGCCAGATCGGCCACTATGGCGCCGACCTCAACGATCCCGGCAGCCTCAAGCGCTTCTTCACCACTATGCAGGAGCTAAACCGCAGCGAATTGTTGCTGGCCTATCACGACCGCTCCGATGGCGGGCTCTTCAGCCTGCTCTGCGAGATGGCCTTTGCCGGCCGCTGCGGTCTCAGCGTCGACATGGACGACCTGGGCGAGGATGACCTGGCGGTGCTGTTCAACGAAGAGCTGGGTGCGGTGGTGCAGGTTCGCCATACCGATACCGACGATGTCTTAAAAGCGTTGTACGACGCCGGCTTGGGCCGCATCAGTCACGTGCTCGGCACCCTCAACGGTGAGGACCGAATCGAATTTCGCCGCGCCGGCAAGCCGGTTCTGCAGGGCAGCCGCAGCGAGTTCCAGCTGGCCTGGTCCCAGACCAGCCGGCAGATGCAGGCCCTGCGTGACAATCCGGCCTGCGCCGAGGAGGAGCACGCGCGTATCGCACAGCAGGATCCGGGTATCCAGGTCGTGCTCAACTTCGATCAGAACGAGGACGTGGCGGCGCCGATGATCGCCAGCGGGATTCGTCCGCGCATGGCAATCATGCGTGAGCAGGGGATCAACGGTCAGCTCGAGATGGCTGCTGCCTTCCATCGTGCCGGTTTTGAGGCTATCGATGTGCACATGTCTGACATCATCGAAGGCCGCCTCAGCCTGACTGATTTCAAGGGGCTGGTCGCCTGTGGCGGCTTCTCCTACGGTGATGTGCTCGGCGCCGGCGAGGGCTGGGCCAAGTCGATCCTCTTCAACAGCCAGGCGCGGGATGTCTTCGAGGCCTTTTTTCAACGTCATGACACCTTCGCGCTGGGCGTCTGCAACGGCTGCCAGATGCTCTCCAATCTGCACCGACTGATCCCCGGTGCCGAGCACTGGCCCCACTTCGTGCGCAACCGTTCAGAGCAGTTCGAGGCGCGTCTGGTCAGTGTGGAGATCAGCGATACTCCCTCGGTGCTGCTGAGCGGCATGGCCGGTTCCCGCCTGCCGATCGTGGTGGCCCATGGCGAGGGACGCGCTGAGTTCCGTGACGAGGCTCATCTTTCTGCGGCCAGGTCATTGAGCGTACTGCGTTATGTGGAGAACAACGGCGAAGTGGCCAGCCGCTATCCCGCCAATCCCAACGGCTCTCCTGAGGGTATCGCGGGTCTTACTACCGAGGATGGCCGCGTCACCATCATGATGCCCCATCCGGAACGTGTCACCCGCAGCGTGCAGTACTCCTGGCATCCGGACGGGTGGGAGGAAGACGGGCCCTGGCTGCGGCTTTTCCGCAATGCCCGTGTCTGGGTGAATTGAGACGATGGCTTGGGGCAAGATATGAAGAGAGCTTTGTTATCTTTGACAGTAACGCTATGTGCCATGATGTTTCTCGCCACCGGCCATGGCGAGGAATCGGGCAACAGTTTCAGATCGGCGGCCAACAAGACCTGGGGGGGCGTGAAGTCCGGATCGAATGAGGCTTGGGAAGGGGTCTCAGAAGGTGGTAAGGAGGCTTGGGAGGCCACCAAGGAGGGTAGCAGTGAACTTTGGGAAGCCACCAAGAAGGGCAGTAGTGAAGCCTGGGAAGCTACCAAGGAAGGCAGCAGCAAGGCCTGGGTGACCACCAAGAAGTGTGTCGCCAAGGTGAGCAAGTCGATTGGCGATGCCGTCTCGGGGGATTGAGTGAAAAGCCAGCCCGAATGTTTCACCTGGATATAAGAGGGGCGGGTTCCGGTGGTGGCAGTGGTTTCGCCGCGGAAAAGCTGACCTGCAAAGGCGAGCCGGTTACCGGCCACTGGCGCTTCATGCGGTTCTCAGAGGCCTCACCCGCGAAGACCAGAGCGCTGTACTTACCGTAGTGGGGTAGTTTGCGGCTCAGTCCCGCCAGAGTTGTTGGGCGGCGGGTGGCAATCCAGATTCGGGTCTGGGGTGAACCGGACGACCGGCCAGCCAGGGCAAAACTGTGGCTCAAGGTGTCGAACGGCTGATTCCAGAGTGAGAGTTGGGTGGTTGCCGCTGTCACCGGGTAGTCTTGCAGATCTTCATGGAAAGCGGATGTGAAGCGGTTTTCCCATCCCAACAACAGCACTGGCAAATCGGTGGGCAGTCGCTCGAATTCGGAGTCGAGCCGTATCTCCGCTTGCCGATAGTCACCGGCCCAGGTGTTGGCCAGAGTACGATAGCCCTCCAGCAGATCCTTGTCTGCGGTGGCGGGGAGCAGGATCAGGACCCGCTCGGCGCCAAAAAACTGGCTAAGACTGGGGGGGGTCTCCGCCGAGTCGAGGGTGCGGAAGAGATCAAACCAGGGATCGACGCTCAGCGAGTGCGGGGCGGCGGGCAGGTCGATCTGAAAAGCCTGCCGACGCTGTTTCATTTCGACCGTCTCAACCCGGAGTGTGCCGTCCTCGAGTGCGATGGCCAAGGGTATGTGCAGGCGATAGGGGGAGGCCGGCTGGCTCTGCTCGAGTCGGCCGCTGAGCCGATATCCTTGAGGGGTTTGTTCAACCCGGGATTCTGTCACTGCCAGACGGGGTGCGCCAGTCCGCTTCAGCCATTGGTGGAAAAAATCGCCCAGGGGAACTTGTGAAACCGCTTCGAAGGCGCTCTGCACCTCGGCAAAGCCGGCCGTGCGAAAGCGGTTGTCGCGATAGAAGCGGCGTAGCCCTTCGATGAAGCGTGCGTCGCCCAGCTGCCGGCGCAGCATGTGGAACAACATCAGACTCTTGTCATAGCCGACTGCCTGGCTGGCGGTGGAGTGGCGGCCGCGAAATTCACGCAGCGGAAAGTCGTTTTCCCTGCGCACGAAGTCGGCATAACGCTGCAGGGCGGAACGGCGGTAGTCGCTGCCGCGACCCTGCTGCTCGGCCAGCAGGTGGTCGGCCAGATAGCTGGTCAGCCCCTCGCTCCAGTTGCCGTTGGCGTAGTCTACATAGACGCTGTTGCCCCACCAGTTGTGTAGAATCTCGTGGGGGTAGGAGGTATGCAGGATAAAGGGCAGGCGTATCACCCGAGAACCGAGCAGGGTGAAGGAGGGCATGCCGTAACCGCTCTGCCAGAAGTTCTCCACCAGGGCGAACTTGGCATAGGGATAGGCGCCTATAAGCGACTGATAGAGCTGCAGATAGCGTTCAGTGGCGTCGAGATAACGTGCCGCCAGGGCCGCGTCGGGCTGACGCAGGAAGACCTGGACCTCGATCTCCCCGAGCGCACGGCGATAGAGTTTGAAGGGAGCGGCGATCAGGTAGATCTCGTCCTGAGGGTGGCTGGCCCGCCAAGCAATTCGCTGATGTTGTCCGACCCGGGTAATCTCCGGCCCCGCACCCTGGCTGACCGCCAGCCACTTCTGCGGCAGTTCGACTTGCAGGTTGAAGGTCTGTAGCGAGTCGGCAAACAGAGGGTACCAGCCGGTTGCTGCATCCAGGTGAACCCCTTCACCGGAGATGGTACCGGCCAGCCGCTCGCTGTGGCGGCCCGGACTCTCTTTCAGGGTAGTGAGGCTATGGCTGATCTCGCCGCCATACTCGATGCTGAAGCTGAGGGGGCCATGCGGCCCCCGGACGTGATAGGCGGTTAGGGGTACCGGGCCGTCGATCGCGCCACTCGCTTCGATCCGCACACCTGGCGTGGCGCTGCGGGGAGCAAGCCCGCGATGCAGCAGGAAGCGCGGTTCCACGCCGTCGGGTAGGGTGATCGCCGCTGTCACCTGAAGCCGCCCGGCCGTTGGATCGAGCCTCACCTGCAGTGACTGGTGGAGGATTTCAGCACAGAGAGAGGGGCTGCAAATCCACAGCAGAAGCGGCAAAATGTAACCGATGTGATACTTTCTGTTCATAAGGGCCTTGCGATTCAGCATGGCAATTCTGTTATTGGTATGTATGGTTGCCGGGTTAAGCCGAATGTTTCACCCGGGCGCCTAGAAAAGAAACTAAGGGGCAGGCGGTGCTTCGATTGAGTTCCCTGCTGGTCCTATTGGCCGGCATCATGACATGGGCGCAGGCGTCCGACAAAGATTTAAATATCGTGGTAGATCTGGCCACGTTGATGAATATGGACCGACTGATCGAGCAGGTGGCGGCTGAGCGGGTAGTCTACGTGGGTGAGTCCCACGACCAATACCAGCATCATCTGAACCAGCTGACGCTGATCAAAGGGCTGCATGCCAAGCATCCGGACCTGGCAGTTGGCCTGGAGTTTTTCTTCCAGCCCTTCCAATCGGCGCTTGACCGTTACATCGCCGGCGAGATCGACGAGGCCGAGCTGTTGCGACAGACGGAATACTTCGACCGCTGGCGCTTCGATTACCGCCTCTACCGGCCGATCTTCCGCTTCGCGCGTGAGCAAGGGATTCCGCTGATCGCTCTCAATTTGGAGCGGGAGATCACCCAGCAGGTGGGTATGGGTGGCATCGAGAGTCTCTCCGAGGCGCAGCTGGCGCGTCTGCCCCGCGAGATCGATCGCGACAATGCCGACTACCGGGCGCGTATCCAGGCGGTCTTCGACCTGCATCCACCTCGACAGGGGCGTAGTTTTGATCATTTCCTCGAGGTGCAGCTGCTATGGGACGAGGCCATGGCGCAGCGGGCGGCGGAAT
>JASFJY010000073.1:0-9711 GCA_050119415.1 Chromatiales bacterium
GCGGCCCCACCCGTCCCCCCCCCGTCACTGAAAGGCAAGCGGATTCTGGTTTTCGAGAGTAATGAACAGGATATGAGCCTGCACCTCAAGATTGCCGAGGAGTTGGGCATGCAGGCCACCGCCGTACTCTCCCTGAATGCGCTGACAGCCTATCTGGATCAATGCTTTGATGTGGTATTGATTTGCGATTCTCTCGCGGTGACGCCTTTGAGACAGGTGTTGAGTCGGATGGAGGTTCTGCAGGGAAGTCCAACCATTCTACTGGCCGGTTACCGCGGCCGCACCATCGGCATCCCCAGCCCAGTCTCCCGGATCTTGATGAAGCCATTCTTGGCCGAAGAATTGGCAGAAGCGATCATCGATCCGTCACGGGAGCGTGAATCGCGGTGGCATTTTTTCTCCTCGGCGCCGGGCCGCGAAGTGCGTGAATCGAGCGGTATACAGATCCTGCTGGCAGAGGACAACACCATCGCCGCTAAGGTGTTCTCCACCCTATTGCTGCAGCGCGGTCATTTGGTGCATGTGGTTAAGGATGGGCAGGAGGCGTTGGATGCCTTGTCCAAGACAGATTACCATCTGGCTTTTATCGATTTAAGAATGCCGCGTATGGACGGCATTGAGTTTACCCGACGTTACCGTTCCGAGGTGACATCCTTGCGCCATCTCCCGATCTATGCCTTGACCGCCAATATGGCCGAGGATGCGATGAAGAGTTGTCTCGAGGCGGGTATGGATGGTTTTCTCAACAAGCCGGTGGAACCCGAACAGCTGGACGCCGTTATCGAGCGTCATGTCGGTGCGGAATATCGTCGTCATTAGCAGATCAGTCGGTTTAGCCCGGCCGTAGTGCAGTTACTTGTCGGTTGGCGCCCTGAAGACGGCACCAAGGGGTTGCCGGGTCAATAGTTGGTCGGGTTAGCGCAGCGTAACCCGACGTAAAGGGTGATACATCCGCCCATTGTCGGATTACGCTGCGCTAATCCGACCTATGCTTCTGAGTACGACATATATGGTTGCCGAATTAATAAGTAGTATTACAGTCAGAGCCCCAGGTTTTTCCAGATTGTTTGGCTCGGCCCTGTCTGGTTCATGGTATAGAAATGGAGGCCGGGGGCTCCCCCTTCGAGCAGGCGTTGGCAGAGCCGGGTGACGGTTTCTATGCCATAAGCGCGAATCGCATTCAGGTCATCGCCGAAATCCTGCAGCCGCTTTCTCAACCAGCGCGGGATCTCGGCGCCACAGGCATCCGAGAAGCGCGCCAGCTGAGAGAAGTTGTTGATCGGCATGATACCGGGCACGATCGGAATATCGATCCCTAAGGTTCGACAATCGTCCATAAAACGGAAATAGGCATCTGGATTGTAGAAATACTGGGTGATCGCTCCGTTCGCGCCCGCCTCCACCTTCTGTTTGAAGTAGTCGAGATCCTTCTTGACGCTTAGCGCCTGTGGGTGAAATTCCGGATAGGCCGCCACCTCGATGTGAAAATGGTCGCCGAATGTGTCACGCACCAGTTGTACCAGCTGGTTGGCATTGTTCAGCTCGCCGAGGTTGCCGAGGCCCGATCCCGAAGGCAGATCGCCACGCAGGGCCACCAAGCGCTCGATGCCCTGATCCCGATAGCGCCGCAGGATCGCCACGATCTCTTCGCGGCTGTTGCCGATGCAGGAGAGGTGAGGAGCGGTGACAACACCTTCGCCGCACAACCAATCGACCGTCTCGAAGGTACGCTGCTGGGTGGAGCCGCCGGCGCCATAGGTCACGGAGAAGTAGGCGGGTTTCAACGCCTGCAGTTTCTTCACCGTCTGCTGCATCTTTTCGAATCCCCGCTCCGTTTTAGGCGGGAAGAGTTCGAAGCTGTAGATTTTCCGCTCTTCTGTTTGCATGCTTTTGGTTTGGCTAAGGCTGAGTTGTAAGTCCGCGATTGATAGCAATCAAGTTGTGTTCATTTGCGGATCTTGTACTCGGCAGGTCGGTCAGTAGCGGTAGTGGTCGGGTTTGTAGGGTCCCTCTACCGGTACGCCGATATAGTCCGCCTGTTCCCGGGTCAGGGTGGTCAGGCGCACACCGATCTTGTCCAGGTGCAGGCGAGCCACCTCCTCATCGAGCTTTTTCGGCAATACATAGACCTTTTTTTCATAGTTCTCCTGATGGTTGAAGAACTCAATCTGTGCCATCACCTGGTTGGAAAAGGAGTTGGACATGACGAAGCTGGGGTGGCCGGTGGCGCAGCCCAGGTTGACCAGTCGTCCTTCCGCTAACATGATGATGCGCTTGCCGTCGGGGAAGATCACATGGTGGACCTGCGGCTTGATCTCCTCCCACTGATATTTGCGGATGCCGGCGATGTCGATCTCGTTGTCGAAATGGCCGATGTTGCAGACGATGGCCTGATCCTTCATGGAGGCCATGTGGTCGTGGGTGATGATTTTCATATTGCCCGTGGTAGTGACGAAGATGTCGCCAAGCGGTGCCGCCTCCTCCATGGTGACCACCCGATAGCCCTCCATCGCCGCCTGCAGGGCGCAGATGGGATCGATTTCGGTGATCCAGACGATAGCCCCCAGACCTCTCAGGGACTGAGCGCAACCCTTGCCCACATCGCCATAGCCTGCGATCACGGCGATCTTACCGGCAATCATGACGTCGGTGGCCCGCTTGATGCCGTCGACCAATGATTCACGGCAGCCGTAGAGGTTGTCGAATTTGGACTTGGTGACCGAGTCATTGACGTTCATGGCGGGGAACAGCAGGGTGCCCTGTTCCATCATCTGATAGAGACGATGCACGCCGGTAGTGGTCTCCTCGGTAACGCCCCTGATAGATTCAGCCATGCGGTGATAGCGCTTGGGATCTTCTTCAAGGCTGCGTTTGAGTACGCCGAGGATGACCCGCCACTCCTCCGGATCGTCGTCCTTCGGCTCGGGGACTCTGCCGGCATTGGCGTATTCCACACCTTTGTGCACCAGCAGGGTGGCGTCGCCGCCGTCGTCGAGGATCATGTTGGGGCCCTGGTCGTCGGGCCAGTTGAGCACCTGCTCGGTGCACCACCAATATTCCTCAAGGGATTCACCTTTCCAGGCGTAGACAGGAATGCCCTGAGCGGCGATCGCTGCGGCGGCGTGGTCCTGAGTGGAGAAGATGTTACACGAACACCAACGCACCTCGGCGCCGAGGGCTGTCAGGGTCTCGATCAGTACCGCGGTTTGGATGGTCATGTGCAGGGAGCCGGTGATGCGCGCGCCCTTCAGGGGCTGCTCGGCGGCATACTTTTCGCGGATCGCCATCAGGCCCGGCATCTCGGTCTCAGCAATGGCGATCTCACGGCGGCCGAAGTCGGCTAAAGAGATATCGGCGACTTTGTAGTCGTTGAACTCACTCATGGTAATCATCTCCTGAATATCGTGAGTGAGCGCCGTTGATATATTCGCAGTCCCCTGCCGAGCCTGGCGGATCTTCGATCCGTTGCAGCGCTCCTCGGTGGGGAGGATAATTATGAATTATGAAGTTTCAATTGTGAATCGTTGAGTGCGCTATGCGAGTGGTTTATGCAAAAACGCAAGCGCAGCGAACTCAACCAATACAGAATTATTGATTGGTCCCTTAAAGTCCGGCGTCGTCACGTAGCGCATCAGCCTTGTCGGTCATCTCCCAGGTAAAGCCCTCGTCCTCGCGGCCGAAGTGGCCGTAGGCGGCGGTTTTCTGATACTTGATCTTGTCGCTATTGAGCAGGTCGAGCATCTTTAGGATGCCATAGGGGCGTAGGTCAAAGTGGCGGCGCACCAGTTCCACGATCTTCTCGTCGGCGATCCTGCCCGTGCCGAAGGTCTCGACCATGATCGATGTCGGCTCCGCCACGCCGATGGCATAGGAGACCTGAATCTCGCAGCGGTCGGCCAGGCCAGCGGCAACCAGGTTTTTGGCCACATAGCGGCCGGCGTAGGCGGCTGAGCGGTCGACCTTGGAGGGATCCTTGCCGGAGAAGGCGCCACCACCGTGACGGGCCATGCCGCCATAGGTGTCGACGATGATCTTGCGTCCAGTCAGGCCGCAGTCGCCCACAGGTCCGCCGATGACAAAGCTGCCGGTGGGATTGATGTGGATCTTATCCTGCGGGCACTTGGCCAGCCACTCCTCGGGAAGCACCGGAATAATGATATTCTCCATCACCGCCTCACGCAGGTGGTTGTAGTCCACATCGGGATCATGCTGGGTGGAGAGGACCACGGCGCCGATACCGACCACCTTGCCATCCTCATATTGCAGGGTGACCTGGCTCTTGGCGTCCGGTCGTAGCCAGGGAAGGACATGCGACTTGCGCATCTCGGACTGCCGCTGCACCAAGCGATGGGCGTAGGTGATCGTAGCGGGCATCAGGACATCGGTCTCGTTGGTGGCGTATCCGAACATCATCCCCTGGTCGCCAGCGCCCTGCTCTTCGGGGGCACTGCGGTCAACGCCCTGGGCGATGTCGCTCGACTGTTTGCCGATCAGCGACATGACGGCGCAGGTGGAACCGTCGAAGCCTACGCTGGAACTGGTATAGCCGATATCGCAGACCACTCCGCGCACCAGTTCATCGAGATCGATCCAGGCCTCAGTGGTGATCTCGCCTGCCACGATCACCGCACCGGTCTTGATCAGGGTTTCGCAGGCGACACGTGCTCGCTCCGGATTGGGGTCTTGGGTGAGAATGGCGTCCAACATGGCGTCAGAAATCTGGTCAGCGACCTTGTCGGGATGACCCTCTGAGACTGATTCGGAGGTAAAGATGTAATTGTTTGCCATCGATATTCCTAATAATTTAAAAGTGCATTGGGATCTTGGGCAGATTGAAGCAGAGAGCTGCTCAGGATCTCTGAGTGTTCTTATCTACGCTATTAAGGATCCGGATTTTACACATCCCCCTGCTTTTTGCATAATGCCCCACCCGAGATCAATGCAATGTATTGCATGGAGTAATAATGGTATCCATGGAGACTCCCGTCTGCGACTTTGGCGCTGCGGCGCCCGATTTCAACCTGCCTGGTGTCGACGGCAAAACCTGGAAGCTCAAAGAGTGCGCCGGTGAACGAGGTACGTTGGTGATGTTCATCTGCAACCACTGTCCCTATGTGAAGGCGGTGCAGCAACGGATTATCAGAGATGTGCGGGAGCTAAAGCCGCTGGGTATCAACGCAGTGGCGATCATGTCGAACGATCCGGCCGACTATCCTGAAGACTCCTTTGGCAACATGCAGCGGGTGGCTCGGGAGCTTGACTATCCTTTCCCCTATCTCTTCGATGAGAGTCAGGCGGTGGCCAAGGCCTACGGCGCCGTATGTACCCCCGATTTTTTTGGCTACAACGCCGATTTGCAGTTGCAGTATCGTGGCCGGCTCGATGCGAGCCGCAAAGAGACGGCGTCTGAAGATGTGCGACGAGATCTTTACGAAGCGATGAAACAGATTGCGCAAAGCGGCCAGGGGCCGCGAGAGCAGATCCCCAGCATGGGTTGCTCCATCAAGTGGCGCGAAGCTTCAAGCGATTGATATAGAAGGCTTAATTTGTGCATTGGGCGCTTCCATCAAGCTGGCTTATTACACCCATAAAGGCAGCTATTTGCCCGGTTTAGAACCTTAGGTCAGAATAGTCCACCTTTGTCCGCGGGGACATACTGTGCGTCATCAAGGCTATGAGAAAAGCAACCGGCGCACATTGACCGACCAAGATTGCAGCAATGGGGTATTGCTGAATAGAATCCGGCGGATAACCGCCAATTAGAAATACATTCTGCTTGGTTGCAGAAAGTTGTCATTTACATTCAGGAGGGGTAAATGTCCTCACGAACAGAACTTGCCAATGCCATTCGTGCGCTGAGTATGGATGGGGTGCAAAAAGCCAACTCAGGCCACCCAGGCGCGCCCATGGGAATGGCCGACATCGCCGAAGTCTTGTGGAACGACTACATGAAGCACAATCCGGCCAATCCGGACTGGGCCGATCGCGACCGCTTTGTCCTCTCCAACGGTCACGGTTCCATGTTGATCTACTCGCTGTTGCACCTGACCGGTTATGCGTTGTCGATCGATGATCTGAAGGATTTTCGGCAGCTCCATTCCAAGACCCCGGGTCACCCCGAGTACGGCTATGCCCCCGGCGTCGAGACCACCACCGGTCCGTTGGGGCAGGGTATCACCAACGCTGTCGGTATGGCGTTGGCGGAGAAGACCCTGGCCGCCCAGTTCAATCAGCCGGGCCATGAGATTGTCGATCACCATACCTATGCCTTCCTTGGCGACGGTTGCATGATGGAGGGCATCTCCCACGAGGCCTGCTCCCTGGCCGGTACACTCGGTCTGGGCAAGCTGATTGCCTTCTGGGACGACAACGGCATCAGTATCGACGGTGAGACCGAGGGCTGGTTCACCGATGACACCCCGGCGCGCTTCGAGGCTTACGGTTGGCACGTGGTGCGCGACGTGGATGGCCACGCCGCCGACGCCATTAAAGCAGCCATCGAGACCGCCAGGGCACAGAGCGGCAAACCGAGCCTGATCTGCTGCAAAACCACCATCGGTTACGGCTCGCCTAATCTGGCTGGCAGCCACGACTGCCATGGCGCCCCGCTGGGTGTCGAAGAGGTGGCCGCGACCCGTGAACAGTTGGGTTGGAATCATGAGCCCTTTGTCGTCCCTGAAGCGATCTACAACGCCTGGGATGCCAAGTCTGCGGGTGCAGCGGCCGAAGCGGCCTGGAATGATAAATTCAGCGCCTATGAGAAAGCTCATCCCGAGCTGGCTTCGGAGTTCAAGCGTCGCATGGCCGGCGAGCTGCCCGCAAACTGGGAAGCGGAGGCTGGCAAATTCATTGCCGAGGTGAACGCCAAAGCCGAATCCCCGGCCACCCGCAAGGCCTCGCAGAATGCCCTCAACGGCTACGGCCCGCTGCTGCCGGAGTTTCTGGGCGGCTCCGCCGACCTGACGCCGTCCAATCTGACTTCCTGGTCCGGCTCCAAATCAATCGGCGCGGGCCATACCGACGGCAACTACCTCTCTTACGGTGTGCGCGAGTTCGGTATGTCGGCGATTATGAACGGTATCGCCCTGCACGGCGGCTTTATCCCCTACGGCGGCACCTTCCTGATGTTCTCGGAGTATGCCCGCAACGCACTGCGGATGGCGGCGCTGATGAAACTGCGTTCGATTTTCGTCTATACCCACGATTCCATCGGTCTCGGCGAGGATGGTCCTACCCATCAGCCGGTCGAACAGATCCCGACCCTGCGCCTGATGCCGAACATGGACGTCTGGCGGCCCTGCGACGCGGTTGAGACGGCAGTGGCCTGGAGAGCCGCCATCGAGAAGAAGGACGGCCCTAGCTCCCTGGTCTTTTCACGTCAGGGGCTCCCACATCAGAACCGCAGCGATGCCCAGATCGCCGATATCGCCAAGGGCGGCTACGTGATCGCCGATTGCGAGGGCACGCCGGATGTGCTCGTTATCGCCACCGGCTCGGAAGTGGATATTGCGATCAAGGCGGCGGCTGAATCCGATAAAAAGGTGCGTGTGGTGTCCATGCCCAACACTAAGCGATTCGATGAACAGGATGCCGCGTATCGGGAGTCTGTGCTGCCTTGCGGCGTTACCGCCCGCGTTGCGGTGGAGGCGGCGGTCAGCGACGGCTGGTACAAATATGTCGGCCTCAACGGCAAGGTCATCGGTGTCAACCGCTTCGGTGAGTCGGCGCCGGCCGGCCAACTGTTCAAGGAGTTCGGCTTCACCACTGAGAACGTAGTTGCGGCCATCAACGAGGTGAGCGCTTGAGATGACAATGGGGTGTGAGTAGCGCGCCCCGAACCTTAACGAATTACAACTCTACATAGGTTAACGGAGAATCGATATGACAATAAAAGTAGGTATCAACGGTTTTGGCCGCATCGGCCGTATGGCTTTCCGCGCCATTGCGAAAGACTTCCCTGGTATCGAAGTTGTCGGCATCAACGACCTGCTGGAACCCGACTACCTGGCCTACATGCTGAAATACGATTCGGTCCATGGTAACTTCGATGGCGACATCGCCGTGGATGGCGGCAACATGGTGGTCAACGGCAAGAAGATCCGCCTCACTGCCGAGCGCGATCCGGCCAACCTGAAGTGGGACGAGATCGGTGCCGAGCTGGTGATCGAGTGCACCGGTTTCTTCCTCACCGAAGAGACCTGCCAGAAGCACATTGACGCCGGTGCCAAGAAGGTGGTGCAGAGCGCGCCTTCCAAGGACGCCACCCCGATGTTCGTCTACGGCGTTAATCACAATACCTACAACGGCCAGGCCATCGTCTCCGCCGCCTCCTGCACCACCAACTGTCTGGCGCCCGTGACCAAGGTGCTGAACGACAAGTGGGGTGTTAAACGCGGTCTGATGACCACGGTGCACGCCGCCACCGCCACTCAGAAGACCGTCGACGGCCCCTCCATGAAGGACTGGCGCGGTGGCCGTGGTATCCTGGAGAACATTATTCCCTCCTCCACCGGTGCGGCCAAGGCGGTCGGTAAGGTGCTTCCCGAGTTGAACGGCAAGCTGACCGGCATGGCCTTCCGTGTGCCCACCTCTGATGTCTCCGTGGTCGATCTCACCGTCGAGCTGGAGAAGGAAGCCACCTATGACGACATCTGTGCCGCCATGAAGGCAGCCTCGGAGTCGGGCGATCTGGCCGGCGTGTTGGCCTACACCGAGGACAAGGTGGTCTCCACCGATTTCCGCGGCTGTGGCACGCCGTCCATCTTCGACGCGGGTGCCGGCATCATGCTGGATTCCACCTTCGTCAAGGTGGTCTCCTGGTACGACAACGAGTACGGCTATACCTGCAACATGTTGCGCATGGTCGAACACGTTGTGAAATAGAGGCGAGGGCTTTGACGGGGCGGCCATGCCGCCCCGTACAGCCGTTCACATGAATTTTTTGTTATGACTTTCTCGTTGACAGGGAAAGGACGCTGGAATTCATAACTAAAAATTCATATTAGAGCATTAGAATCGACGCAGGAGTCCGTTATGTCATTCATCAAACTGACCGATCTCGATCTTGCCGGCAAGCGCGTATTGATCCGCGCTGACCTTAATGTGCCCGTCAAGGACGGCAAGGTGACCTCGGACGCGCGCATCACCGCATCCATGCCAACGATCGAACATTGCGCCAAAGCGGGCGCCAGAGTGATGGTGATGTCCCACCGCGGTCGTCCGCAAGAGGGGGTCTACTCGGAAGAGAACTCCATGGCGCCGATCGCCGACGACATGTCCGCCAAGCTGGGCAAGACGGTGCGCCTGGTGAAGGACTACCTGGATGGCGGTTTCGACCTTGCCGAGGGCGAAGTGGTGCTGCTGGAGAACGTCCGCTTCAATGCCGGCGAGAACAAGGACAACGAGGCACTGGCGAAGCAGTACGCCGCCCTCTGCGATGTTTTTGTGATGGACGCCTTCGGCACCGCCCATCGTGCCCAGGCCTCGACCCACGGTGCCGGCAAGTTCGCCCCGGTGGCCTGCGCCGGTCTGCTGCTGGCCGATGAGCTGGACAATTTGGCCAAGGCGCTGGCCAAACCGGCGCGTCCGATGGTGGCCATTGTCGGCGGCTCCAAGGTCTCCACCAAGCTGACCGTGCTTGAGGCCCTGTCGGAGAAGGTCGACCAACTGGTGGTCGGTGGCGGTATCGCCAACACCTTCCTCAAGGCTGTC
>JASFJY010000074.1:0-9645 GCA_050119415.1 Chromatiales bacterium
TGACGGAGAACGTAAGACAGGGCTACAGGGCTGGAGGACGCGCTCCCAAAGGCTGCCAGCTCAAGCGCATCGAAACCGGCGCACAGCGAGACGGAGAGGCCGTCAGCAAGTCGGTTCTGGTGCCCATTCAAGACGCTAAAATCGCCACACGATACCTAAAAGCCAGGGCCGCAGGCAAACCACGCGCACAAGTACAGCGCGACCTCAATATTTCTTGGCCCGTCTCCACCCTGATCGGCATGGAGTGGCGGGCGCTAACCTATGCAGGTCATACGGTCTGGAATCAATCGAATCCCCAGGAAAATGGTCGATATGTCGACGGAACCAAGTACCGCCCTCGGGATGAGTGGGTTATTAATCACAACACGCATAAGGCACTTATTAGCGAGGAGGAGGCAGAAGCACTCTTGTCGGCGCTCCAGTCTAGCCACATCGGGCAAGCCGTCTCTCAGGCGAAGCAAGGGCTATCTAACTACCTTCTGACAGGCATACTCAAGTCGCCAGATGGCCGAGTCTGGACCGCAGCCAAAGATAGCTACCGACTCAAAAAAGTCGGTGACAAGAAAGGCAAGTTTGTCCCAATAGAAGCCGTTGACAAGGCAGTGACTAGTAAACTGATCGAGGATATCCAGTCGCCCGAATTTGTAGACGCTATGTTCAAGGCTGCTCATACAACCAGCAAACCGGAAGACCCAGCGACTGACCTGCGCCATGAAGTCGTAGCAATAAATGAGAAGATCAGCAAGGCTATGGACATATCCATTCAGTTGGACGACCCAGCTCCAGCGCTACGAAAAGTCAATGACCTGGAAACCCAACGCAAGGCGCTAACAGATGAAATCACGCACCTGGAGCGAGAATACAGCGCCCAGGCAGCCATGCAGAGCATTACTAGGGATCAAATAGCCAAGCTAGTTCAAGGACTTAGCGAAGACTTAAAGCAGGCAGAGCGGCCAATGCTGAAGGGTGTTATTCGGTCAGTAGTAGACCAGATCATCCTTGATCCGGTGAAATTGGAATTTGTCGTCAACTACAAGATTTCAGTAGATAACTGCCTATCAATGGCGTCCCCAAGGGGAGTCGAACCCCTGTTACCGGCGTGAAAGGCCGGTGTCCTAGGCCTCTAGACGATGGGGACAGGTATGCAACGGCTAAAAATTCAGCCACATTTGCAAATGCGAGCGCGAAATCTAAAGTGTTTTCCCCTGAGTGTCAAGGTCTTGTTCCTTATAATCGCCTGTTGATGACAGACCTGTGAACCCTCTAACCAGGATTGTCAGATGTCATTGCTGCTTGCAGATGCGGCCTCCAATATCGAGCAGAGACAGCACGTTTGCAGGGAGCAACCACCGTGAGAAAGCGTTTCTACGACCTGGTTAACGAGCATATCCCTCTGATTGAGGAGGTCTTCCCCTGGGATCTGGCGAATGAGATAGCACAGAATCCACAGCTGCTGCTAGTCGACATCCGCTGCCCCGACGAGTACCGGCAGGCTCGCATCGACGACTCCCTTACCGTGCCGCGGGGTATCCTGGAGAGCGCCTGCGACTACGGCTATGAAGAGACCGTGCCAGAATTGGTGGAAGCCAGAGAGAGGCGAGTGGTATTGGTCTGTCGTTCGGGCAACCGCAGTGTGCTGGCCGCCCACACCTTGAATATCATGGGCTTCACCCGAACAGCCTCGCTCAAGACCGGCCTCAAGGGTTGGAACGATTATGATCTGCCCCTGGTCGATGCGCGGGGAAAACAGCTTGACCCCGATGTGGCGGAGCGGCTGCTCAACCCGCCGATAGCAGCGGAAAAACTGGGGCCGCTTCAGTCATGATACATCACCCGATCGCTTTGAATTCGTCTCACCTTGCGGCTCGATCCAGAATTAATCAGAGGTTCCTTGATTTTGAAACAGGGGCATCAATGTGGAGAGTTCGCACTTGTGCTCGGCATGGTTGGGCACCCCGATCAGATACCCTTGTAGGTAGTCACAATCCAGGGACTGTAGAAACTTCAGCTGGGACTCGCTCTCGACCCCCTCGGCAATCACCAGCATACCAAAGGCGTGGGCCAGCTGAATCATCGCCTGCACCAGGCTGGCCTCGTTGGTGTCGGTATCGGCGTTGCGGATGAACTCCCGGTCTATCTTGAGAAAGTCGAACGGGAACTGGCGCAGGTGGCTGAGTGACGACTGACCGGAGCCGAAATCGTCCAGTGCAATGCGGGCACCAAGCGCCTTTACCTGTTGCAGGAAGACATCCGCATCGACCAGATCCTGCATCAGAATCTCTTCGGTGATTTCCAGGATCAGGCTATTGGGAAGAAAATCATGCGCAATCAAACGTTCCAGTATTATCTTTCTGAAACTGGTATCGTTAAGTAGTCTGACCGATAGATTGATAGCAATCGCGACTTTTCTTCCATATTGTTGATGCTGGTCTTGCTGGAAGGCGATCGCCTGTTCCAGCAAAGGGTCTAGCGCCGAGATAATAACGCCCGTCTGGTCCAGCACTGAGAGGAATTCATCGGGATAGAGGATACCCCGGGTGGGGTGGTTCCAGCGAAGCAAGGCCTCGAAGCAGAACAGCTCACCGCTGCTGCTGTTGATGACCGGCTGAAAATGGAAGACATACTCACCCCGTTCGGCCGCCTGTCGCACCTGATTTTCAAGCAGCAAGGCCTCTGTGGCCCTGGAGGTCAGCTCACGGCTGAAGAAGCAGTAGGAGGCGCGTCCCTGGCTTTTTGCCTCGTACATGGCGGCATCCGCATCACGGATCAGATATTCAGCCGAGATGTCGTCATGGGGGGCCGTGGCGATACCAATAGAGACGGAGATCTGCAGTTGCTGACCATCCAGTAGCATCGGCCTCTCCACTACCTGGAGGATTTTTTTTGCCAATACCGACACATCCTCGCGCCGCTTGAAGCCTTCGACGAGGACCGCAAACTCGTCACCCCCGAGCCGCGCCACCGTGTCGGAGTTACGTACCAGTGAGACCAGTCTGTCGGCCACTTTACGCAGCAATTCATCACCGATCAGGTGACCGAAGCTGTCATTAACCTGTTTGAACCGATCCAGATCGAGAAACATCAGGCCCACCTGGGTCTCACCGCGCAGGGCGATCGCCAGGGCATGCTCAAGACGGTCACGAAACAGGCTCCGATTAGGAAGCTGGGTTAAGGCATCGTGGTGCGCGATATGGTCCAGGTAGCGTTGGCGCTGATGTCCCTGACGACGTATTTCACTGAAGGCCTTGATCAGGTCTCGGGTCTCCTTCAAACGCACCGGGGGCAGAAGCACATCGGTGGCGCCCCTGGCCTGCTCCTTAAGCGCATGCGTGGTCTGTGCGATCGGTTTGAGCAGATTGCGGTTAATGTAGAGATAGGCGCCGAGGATCAGCAACACGCCTACCATGGCAATACCGAGTATCGACTCCGACAGCTTTCTTGCTGTCAGTATGAGATGGCTGATGCGGGAGGCGGAAGCCTGCTCAAGCTGCAGATCGATCAGTGCGAGACGTTCACGCATGCTGGAGAGCATCGGCGCGATGTTTTCACGCATCAGCATCATATCACGCCGCCAGGCCGAGTTTTTCATGGCAAAAAAGACCTGTTTGCTGCCCCTCGACCAACGTTGGTGGAGCGAATCGAGCCGATCTATCCGCTCGCTGATGTCCAGGCCCATCCCCTCTTCGCTGAAGATCCTGCGCAAGTTTGCAATATGCCTGGCCACAGTCACGGCGAAATCGTCGACACGGGCAGGATAGTCGGGGCTTTCGAGCGGTGTGTTGCCGGCAAACACGCCGAATCGATAGACGATGAAGTAGTACATCTCCTGCACCATACCGAACAAGGCACCACGCAGGTTGACTATCTCCTCCATGACGACCAGATACTGCGCAGGCGTCAGACCCTGCTGCGCCTCCTGCATCAGGCTCTGTAACTCACCCTGCATCTCCTGATTGGCGGGGTACATCTCGTCCTGTAGCAGACTCATGGCGGGAAACCCGCCCTCCACATCCTGGCGCACCTCCAGCAGCCGCTCAACCTCACCGCCCAACTGCCGGCTCTCCGCAAGCAATCTCTTCGTCAAGTGTTCGGCAGCGGAGCCGAGAAAGTCGCTAAGTTGACGTAGCTGCTCATTTAGCTCTCGGTTGCCTTGTCTGGCCGCCACGATATGGTCGGTACGAGGTTCAATGAAAATGCGCTGCAGATGATTCTCCAGCGTGTTGAGCCGACTTTGTGCATCGACCACCAGGCCAGCCGCCTGGGTGCGCTGGGCATTGGCTGAGATCTGGGATTCGCTGACACGACTGAACTGACTCCAGCTCAGATAAGCAAAGCTCAGCAAGGCAAGGCTGGCTATCAGCGAAATGTAAGCGTATCGCCCTCGATAGGAGTCCAGACCCGGAATCAACTCCTTGAATTCTTTGATTGGAAAACGCTTTTTCAATTGCACAGATCGGTCAAATGTCCATCTGACGGGACTTCCGAACATCCCCCTAACCAACCGATCTCATTCAATACATGATCAGGATTAGAACAGCTCGACAGGTAGAATTTCGATCAGCCAACGGCGCAAACGGGCACCTGCTGAATCCACGATGACCGCTGCATGGCCGAGGCTGGAAGCCAAAGCCGTAAAACACGGTATGATCATACCCGACAATCAGCCTTGCTCAAAGATTTTGCTGTTTTTTGTGAAATTCGATAATTTCCGCCAATTATTGTGCTTCATTAGGCATTTTTTGTAGGCTACCGGCCTCCGCTGAACTGGGCACCCTCGAGGCCTCTCCCAAGAGCCCCCCTTTGCGCATGAGATATGAAAAAAGGGGGCCGAGGCCCCCTTCATTCATGGACCCCATCAGGGTCGGTTTCAGGTCTCGTCGACGGCCTTCATACTGAGACGGATACGTCCCTGCTTGTCGACTTCCAACACCTTCACCTTGACCACATCACCCTCGGCAAGCTTGTCGCTGACCTTCTCCACCCGCTCGTTGGAGATCTGGGAGATATGCACCAGCCCATCCTTACCGGGCAGGATGGTGACGAAAGCACCAAAGTCCATCAGCTTGGCCACCTTGCCCTCGTAGATGGCACCGACCTCAACATCCGCGGTGATCAGTTCGACCCGCTTACGCGCCTCCTCTCCGGCCGACTTGTCAACGGAGAAAATCTTCACCACACCGTCGTCAGTGATGTCAACGGTGGCGCCGGTCTCCTCGGTAATAGCGCGGATGGTGACACCGCCCTTACCGATGACGTCGCGGATCTTGTCGGGATTGATCTTGAACTCGATGATACGTGGCGCATGCTCGGACATTTGATCACGATAGGTATCGATAACCTTGTTCATTTCGTCGAGGATATGCAGACGCCCCTCTTTAGCCTGCTCCAGGGCGATCTCCATGATCTCCTTGGTGATGCCCTGGATCTTGATATCCATCTGCAGGGCATTGATGCCGTTGGCGGTGCCGGCCACCTTGAAATCCATATCGCCGAGGTGGTCCTCGTCACCCATGATGTCGGTCAGTACGGCGAACTTGTCGCCCTCCTTGATCAACCCCATGGCAACACCGGCCACCGGCGCCTTAATCGGCACGCCGGCATCCATGAGCGCCAAGCTGGTACCACAGACCGAAGCCATGGAAGAGGAGCCGTTGGATTCCGTGATCTCGGAGACCACACGGATCGCGTAAGGGAAGTCACCGATGGTCGGCATGCAGGCCAGCACACCGCGTTTGGCCAGACGGCCGTGGCCGATCTCACGCCGCTTGGGGCTGCCTACGCGTCCAACCTCACCCACGCAGAAGGGGGGGAAGTTGTAATGCAGCATGAAATGTTCGCGGCGCGAACCCTCCAGGGCGTCTATGATCTGGGAATCGCGCTCGGTACCCAGGGTGGTGACCACCAGCGCTTGGGTTTCACCACGGGTGAACAGGGCAGATCCATGGGTGCGCGGCAGTACGCCGGTGCGCACATCGATCGGGCGCACGGTGCGGGTATCACGGCCGTCGATACGGGGCTCACCCTCGAGAATGCGACCTCGTACGATGCGTTTTTTCAGTTTCTCCAGAGTTCCCTTGACCTGATCGGTGTTCCAGCGGGGCTCGCTGCCCTCTTCCTCTGCGCAGAGCTTTTCGATCGTGGCAGTCACGACTGCATCAATGACGGCATAGCGTTCCAGCTTGTCGGCGATTCGGTAGGCGTCGCCGATGCCCTGGGCCGCCTCGGCCTCGACGGCGGCAGTCAGTTCTGCGTCCTCTACCGGAGCCTCGAACACAGCGGCTGCCTTGCTGACCTCCACAGCCAATTCCTTGATTGCCTGGATGGCGATCTTGGACTGTTCATGGCCGAACAGCACAGCGCTCAGCATCACCTCTTCGGAGAGCTGGTTGGCCTCCGACTCCACCATCAACACAGCCTCTTCGGTACCGGCGACCACAAGGTCGAGATCGGAATCGGGATTCAGACCGGTGGTGGCGGCATTCAGGATGAACTCGCCATCCTTGTAACCGACGCGGGCGGCGCCGATCGGACCCTGAAACGGCAGACCAGAGACCGCCAATGCGGCGGATGTGCCGATCAGCGAAGGAATCTCGGGATCGACTGCCGGATTCAGGGACATCACGGTGATGATGACCTGAACTTCGCTGGTGAAACCCTTGGGGAAAAGCGGGCGAATGGGCCTGTCAATCAGGCGCGCGGTAAGGATCTCCTTCTCGCTGGGGCGACCTTCGCGACGAAAAAAACCGCCGGGAATCATACCGGCTGCGTAGGTCTTCTCCTGGTAGTCAACGGTCAATGGGAAGAAGTCCCGCTCGACACTGCTTTTGGCCTCGACCACGGTCACCTGGACGACAGTATCGTCCATATTGACCATTACAGCGCCATCTGCCTGTCTCGCGATCTCGCCTGTTTCAATAGTGACCTTATTGTCACCCCACTGAAATTCTTTCTTTATTAATGCCATGGTAGAGTCCTTGGATCTGAGGTTTGTCGGAGCACTTTAACGGCGCAGGCCCAGTCGCGCGATCAGATCGCGATAGCGCTGCAGATCCTTGGCTTTCAGATAGTCGAGCAGTTTGCGGCGGGAGTTGACCAGACGCACCAGACCCTGGCGTGAATGGTGATCCTGCTTGTGCTCCTTAAAGTGCTCAGTCAGCTGGTTGATGCGGCTAGTCATCAGGGCCACCTGCACCTCGGGGGAACCGGTGTCGCCAGGTGCGCGCTGATACTCTTCAACGATGGCTTTCTTATCGGCAGCACTCATTGTCATGACGTCTCTCCTATGGGTTTCGTCGTTGTCGATGATGGTCACGTCAAAGGCCAACCCGACAATGAGTTCAGGCCGGCCGGACCAGGTAAAGGCGCCTCTGATGCAGTCAAAGGCACTTGCGGCAGGGGTCTGCCGCTATTTTCTATCGCCCTATGCGATTGAAAACAAAGGGGGAGCAGTAAATCTATATTGTCTGCTTTCCTGCTCTGATAAAGCCGGTTTGGTCTTTATCAGAATCCCCCAAAGAGGTTCAGATTTCGGGCTGGCCCCGAAAGAGCGCGTAGTATGCGCGTTATGGGCGGCAACAGCAAGCCAAAATCGCCGATTCAGGAGCGGAATTCATCTGAAATTCAACTCGTTACCTGCATGAGACGCTTGGGCGCCACACGCCCGTCGTCGAGAATCTGACCGACACCTAGAAAATCGTGCTGGTTGGCGTAGAGACGCACCCAGCCGCTGGTCGGGGCATTGGGCACAAGGATCGGCTGACCCTGCTTCATGTAGAAGGCCGCATCGGCAGTGAGCTTCACCTCGGGCCAATCGGCCAGGGCGCTCTCTAGCGGCAGCACCCAATTGTCCATCTCCTGGAAACGTTTGTCGGCAAAAGCGGCCTGTACCTGCTCAAGGGTCACCATTGACTGATCGTCGTAGGGACCGACTCCGGTACGTCGCAGGCCTATCACATGGGCGCCGCAACCCAGTCTCTTGCCGATATCCTCAGCCAGTGTGCGCACATAGGTGCCTTTGGAGCAGTGGATGTCGACCTCGAATTCGGGCAGCTCGAAACTCAGCAGATCGAGGGCGTGAATATGGATAGTGCGCGGTTCGCGCTCCACCTCGACGCCCTGGCGTGCCAGCTTGTAGAGCCGCTCACCCTGATGCTTGATCGCGGAGTACATGGGCGGCAACTGATCCTGCTTACCATGAAACTCAGTCAACACAGCGCGCAGATCCGCTTCCTTCACACCACTGGGATCGGCAATCTCCGCCACTTCACCCTCGGCGTCGGCGGTGGTGGTGGTCACGCCCAGCTTGACTCTGACCCGGTAGTGCTTATCGGCATCGAGCAAAAAGGCCGACAATTTTGTCGCCTCACCGAAACAGATCGGCAAAAGGCCGGTGGCCAGTGGATCGAGGCTACCGGTGTGCCCCGCCTTGGCCGCCTTGAAAAGGAATTTCACCTCCTGCAGCGCCTTGTTGGAGGTCATGCCAATTGGCTTGTCGAGCAGCAATACCCCACTGATATTGCGCCCCCTGTTGCGACGACGTCCCATGCTTTCTCTCTAGAGTCATTTTGAATTGTGAATTTTGAATTATGAATTTGAGACGTACGCTAGGCGCCCGATGGTAAAGAGTTGACCTGGAAGTCCGTGATCAGAGCAGGCTCATCAATTCATAATTCAAAATTCGAAATTAAACAGCCCGGCTACTCCGCTTCACGCTTATGCTCACCCACCGCCTGCTCGATCAGCGCCGAGAGGTGCTCGCCCTGCTCCACCGAGGTGTCGTAGACAAAAATCAGCTTCGGCACCGCGCGCAACACCATACGCCGTCCCAGCAGCCAGCGCAGATGTCCGGCGGTCTCATTGAGATGGGCGGCAATCTCCTTGTGAGGAAGCCGGGCGGCCATGGCGGTGAAAAACACCTTGGCCTGCGAGAAATCGCGCACCACGCGGACCTCCTGCAAGGTGATCATGCCCAGTGCCGGGTCCTTGATCTCCTCGCGGATCAACTCCGCCAGCTCCCGCTGCATCTCGGCCCCGACCCGGTCGGTTCGTTTGAAGTCGCGCGACATATATATACAACCGCTTGCTTACTCTACCGTACGTGCCACTTCCGAGCGCTCAAACACCTCGATCTGATCGCCCGGCTGCACGTCGTTGTAGTTCTTCACGCCGATACCGCACTCCATACCACTCTTCACCTCGTTGACATCGTCCTTGAAGCGGCGTAAAGATTCCAGGTTACCCTCGTAAATCACCACATTGTCACGCAGCACGCGGATCGGGTTGTTGCGTTTTACCGTGCCCTCCACCACCATGCAGCCGGCGATGGAGCCCAGTTTGGAGTTGCGGAAGACGTCCCGCACCTCGGCCAGGCCGATAATCTCCTCGCGGATCTCAGGTGACAGCATGCCGGCGATGGCCTTCTTCACATCGTCGATGACCTCATAGATGATGCTGTAGTAGCGCATATCCAGGCCCTGCTCCTCCACCACCCGGCGGGCGCCGGCATCGCCACGCACGTAAAAACCGATGATGATGGCATTTGAAGTGACCGCCAGGTTGGCATCGGACTCGTTGATACCGCCGACGCCGGAGGCCACCACCCGCACCTTCACCTCGTCGGTGGAGGCCTTCACCAGGGACTCTTTG
>JASFJY010000075.1:0-9612 GCA_050119415.1 Chromatiales bacterium
CGGGCGCCGCCACGCTCAGTGAGGCGGTGGACTATTGGAAAAGCATCAAAGGCGCGCTGATTGGGCAAGAGGACTATGTCATTGTCAATATCGGCAACGAGCCTTTAGGCAATTATCAGCCCGCCAGCGCATGGATCGATGGTCACATTGAGGCCATACAAGATCTACGGGACGCTGGATTTCAACATGCAATCATGGTGGATGCCGCCAACTGGGGGCAGGATTGGGAAAATATCATGCGCGACAATGCCGCAGCTGTGTTGGCCGCTGATCCACAAAACAATGTGGTTTTTTCCGTGCACATGTATCAGGTCTATCAAGACGCCGGCACCATCAGCAACTATATGTCATCGTTTATACAAAATGACCTGGCGTTGGTGGTGGGTGAATTCGGAGCCGACCATATAGGCGAAGAGGTGGATGAGGCCTCGGTCATGAATTATGCAGAGCAATATGGTTATGGATATCTCGGCTGGTCGTGGTCTGGTAATAGCGGAGGCGCGGAATCACTGGATATCGTCGAGGACTTCGATGCCAGTCGTCTCAGCAGCTGGGGCGAAACACTGATCAACGGCGACAATGGCATCAAGACGACATCCTCGACAGCAACCATCTTTGATTCCAGTGTTTCCAGTGATTCCAGTGAGCTAGAGCATTGAACAGTTCGCGTCTTCTACATGCTCCCTCCGATGTAGCCTATGACGCTACGGTTTCAGAAAGGATCGCCAATGCCATGCAAGAGGCACAGAGTTACTTTAAGCAGGAGCTCGGCGTGACCACCGATCCCACCTGGAAGACCCAATATTCCGGCCGCGAACTGGTGGGGTTAGGGTCGCAAGCTTCTCAATTCGTTCAGTCGTCGGAAATGTTTACACGCCCTGTTAGCTCAATGAACAGATAGGATGTATATAGTTAATCTCTAAATATGAAAGACTTAAGTTCACAATGCTGAGAAATCGGATTAAGAAGAATTGTGTCGGGATTTTTTTCAGTTCATTTTGCCGTTAGTTTTCCAGATATGTAACTGACTGTTTAAACATAAAAAATATTTCATGGTATGTAATATGCATTACATATAGTAATACTCTGTCCTTGCATAAATCACGTATAAAAAAATAAAAATACCTTTCCTGTAGTACTCAAGGACACACATGGAATTTCAGTACAGGAGAGCTTATATAAATGGAAATCTACAGGGAACCACCCCATCTATTCACCTCCATCTGATGATTAGACCGGCTTTATTGGTGTAATCCTTTAGCGCCAGTGATTGTCGTCGCGTCATCACAGGCTCTATGAAAGTGCTTAAAAACCAGAGTTATCGGCTTGTACTTGTTCTTAGATGGAGCGTTTGAATTGAGGGTCGTGTGAAGATCGCCGCAAAATAGCTTTACATCCGCCCTCACCCTGTCCCTTTCCCTGGGGGAGAGGAGACGTGTAAATCGGGGATTGAATCGGGTTGATGTTGTTTCAGGGATTTGAAGTAAGCAAGGATGCTGCCCCGAGTCGATCTCTGAGTTCCTCTTTCTCAGGGAGAGGGACAGGGTGAGAGTAGTTAACTCGAATGTTTCACCCGGTCGCTTAGAAAATAAACTAAGTTAAGGTTTTTGCATGGTATTTTTGCAATAGTTGCAAAGTAAAAAGTGTAACCGACCTACGCCTAATGAGGAGTGGCACAGGGATGTGCCGTTTACGGAGCAAAGGGTGGATTCAATCGCAAATCCTCATCTGAATCACCAACCATCCTTCTGAGTTGGCGTTGATCAACGATCAGAGCGGCAATGTGTGTCATGAGTCTCCGTTTGATTTGAACATACTGGGAGTGAGCTGGTGTTTGCCCAGCAGGCGATAGAATTCGGTACGGTTGCGACCGGCCAACCGTGCCGCCTCCGATACCTGTCCGCCGGTGATCTTCAGCAGGCGTATGAGATAGTCACGTTCGAACTGCTTCTTCGCATTGGCGTAAGAGAGGTCCTGGACCGACTCTTTGTCGTGCAGGGCTCTGGCGACCAGGGCGGTGGATATGAGGGGGGTCGAGCTGAGAACGCTGCAGTGATCCACCACGTTTTGCAATTGACGCACATTCCCCGGCCACTCGTTGGCGACCAACATCTCCATGGCCTCTGGAGTAAACGCCTTTGCCCGCCGCTTGGCGGGTTGCTGTTCCAGGAAGTGTCGCGCAAGCAAGGGAATGTCTTCCGGTCGTTCTCTCAGCGCAGGCAGGGATAGGGTGACTACATTGAGCCGGTAATAGAGATCCTCCCGAAACTGCCCCTCTGCGACAGCCTCTGCCAGGTTGCGATGCGTTGCGGAGATGATGCGCACGTCGACGGGGATTGAGTTGCCCGAGCCGATCGGCCGGATCTCCCGCTCCTGCAGCACTCGAAGCAGCTTGGCTTGCAGCGCAAGTGGCATGTCGCCAATCTCGTCCAGGAACAAGGTGCCACTGTCGGCGGCCATGAAGAGGCCCTGGTGTGAGGCGACAGCTCCGGTGAAGGCGCCCTTGGCATGGCCGAACAACTCGGACTCCAGCAGTTGATCAGGAATGGCTGCGCAGTTGATGGCGACAAAGGGGTTGTCGATTCGCGGACTGGCCTTGTGGATGGCACGGGCCAGGACCTCCTTGCCCGTGCCGGACTCTCCCCGAATCAGCACACTGGTCTCGCTGTCGGCTAGCAGGTGTGCTTCAGAAAGCAGGGAATCCATGAGTGAACTGGCGGTAACGATCTCACTGCGCCAGGACTCGTCCGCTTGCCCTTCTACTGATTCACTCGATTGCGTGATGGATACGGCGCGCTGCAGCAGTTGCAGCAGTTCTCTGGCGTCGTAGGGTTTTGTGAGGTACCCGAAAACCCCCTGCTGTGTGGCCTGCACTGCGTCGGGAATGGTGCCGTGGGCAGTGAGCACGATCACCGGCAAGGATGGGTGCTGTCCGTGTAGATGCTGAAACAGCGCCATACCGTCCATGCCGGACATACGCATATCGGTGATCACGGCCCGGGGGCGTGTAAGGGCGACGTATGCCAACGCCTGTTCCGCACTGTTTGCCATCGCGACATGATAGCCCGCGGATTGCAGCCTTATCGATAACAGCCTCAACAGATCCGGGTCATCGTCTACCAGCAGGATGTCTTGCTTGCTCTCACTCACTGGGCAAGCTCCGGTTTTGGATTCGAAGGCTCTTCAACGCGAGTATTCGACTCATCAAGCTGCCGTTCCAGGCCCTTAAGGTACTCGATCTTATTCTGTAGTTCCGCACTCTTTTTCCGTTCCCTGCGATATAACTTTTCGAGGTGCAGGTTGTGCCGCTGCAAACGCAGTACCTCCCTTACACTCGGCTCATTGGCCTTGGTCTCCAGGGCTTTCAGCAACTGCGATGCCTGCTTTAGTGATCTGTTATCGGTGCCCTGTTTCGAGAGTAACAGTAAGAGCTCGAAGCGTTCCCCTGCAGTAAGGTCGTTGGCCCCGGCCTGTAACTGTTCAACCATCTGTTTGGTGTCTCCTGCGTTCAGGGTGGCGACACGTTCCAAAGCGTCCAGCATCCGTGAGGCGGTAAGCTGTCGCTCTTGCTCTTGCAACTGCAACAGTGCCTGCAATCGCGCCTGCACTTGCTCTTCTACCTGCCTTTGTTCCTGCGCTTGCTCGTGTGCTTGTTCCTGTGCTTGTTCCTGTGCTTGTTCCTTTATATGTGGAGTTGGACCGATGGCACATCCCGTGAGGCCCAATAAGGCCAGCACCGGTCCGATTAGCTTAGGACGCATTGCTTAATGTCTCCTGATTGATTGGGAGGGTGATGAGAAAACAGGTGCCGGTTGTTTCGTCATCATCCAGTTGAAGTTCGCCGCCGTGGGCCTCGATGTGGGCCCTGGCGATTGACAGGCCAAGTCCGCTCCCCCGAATCGGTCCTGTTGGCTGATTCTCGCCTTGGTAGAACGGTTGAAATATGTATGCCCTGTCCTCAAACGGTATGCCAGGCCCCTGGTCACAGACGCTGATACGGGTTTCATTTGCCAGACGCTGCGCCTTGACTTCGATGCAGGATCCATCAGGACTGAAGCGGATGGCATTACTGATCAGGTTGTTGAGTACGACCTCCATTTGTTCTCGGTCGGTCTGCAGATTCACCCCATTCAATTTGGATAAGAGCGTGAGGTGTTTCGCTTTCATTAAAATATTGAGATTCTCCATTACTTTGTCGATTAACGACTCAAGCGAAACGGAGGAAGTAACACGATTTTTTGTCTGATAGAGCGCATGCTGGTATTGCAACAGCTCTTCGATCCTTTGTCGGAGAACACGGACACTGCTGCACATGATGCCCACAATCTCCTCTTGCTGGTTGTTGAGGTTTCCAGCCACCCTGTTCGACAGCAGGTCCACCGCTTCCCATAGTGCCGTCAAAGGGGTTTTCAATTCATGGGAGACTTGTCGGAAAAAACGTAGCTTTTGCTCCTCAAGCTCGGCCAGGCGCTGTCTCAGCCAGTCGAGCTGATTGCCCAGAAGAGATATGTCCCGGGGGCCTGAGACATGCACTGGGGTTTCTAGGTCATCATCTCCCAAGCGCTGGATGCTTTCTGAGAGCTGTTTCACTGGACGGCTGAGGAGCCAGGAGAGGACGCCGGCCAGCAGTAGAGAGAGACAGATGACAGCAGTACTCTGCCAGATCATTGTCTGCTGGATGCGTTCGGCTGTCTTACTCAAGACCGCCTGTTGTCGCTGAATCAGCATGCCGAGTTGATCCGCTATTTCAGATACTGCGGCGTGTAGATGTTCAAAGTCAGTCTTGAAGGCCTTGAAACCGTCCGCGCCGGTGAGTCGCCTGCTTTTCAGCCGATCAAACAGGGCAGACTCTTGTGCGCTGAGTGCATCGAGCAGCTCGGTCAGTTTCCTATCAAGCGGCATTGCCTGCAGCGCGGTTGCTGAAACGAGGAAGCGCTGGTGAGACTTTTTCAATCTGCCGATAAGACTGGGGTCTTCCAATACGTAGTATTGTCCGGCTGCCCGTTGCAGGGAGAGGGCGGCTTCCGCAAGCTGACGGCTTTTCAGGGTGACTTCCTCTGTGATCTGCACTGAGCGATGGCCTTCCAGTGACATCCTGTCCAGCTGATAGCTCATATTATATATGCCGCCCAGCAAGGGTATCGCCGCCAGCAGGAAACCACCCAACAAGAGGGAGGAGAAGGTGAAGGGATGGGTGATTCTCAAGCTTGCTTTCATCGTGAGTTCAGTAGTGGATTACGCCAATCTCTATCTATTTATTATGGATCAATTGCCTATCGTACGATGTTGTGGCGCTAAATCCGAATGTCGCTAATTGGTGACAGGAATTATTCAGTTTAATCAGTTAGTTATGCCTGCCTAGCCTGAGGGTGTCGGTTCATAGCGACGATTTGCCGGGGAGAGGGCTTAGCCATTTTACCCCTGGTAGCTCTATCTCTTTGATTATAGGTTATTTGTTAAAGTTGGCATGGGTAGTGCTTAGGAATAAAACGTGTTTATAAGGCACATAATCAAGTCCATATTGAGGAGGACAAAATGAAAAAATATATCGCTATGCCTTTGGGTTTGCTTGGTGGTCTGATGCTCTCCACTGCACTGGTTGCAGCTGAGGGTACCATGGATTTCGGCGCACTCGATGCGAACCAGGATGGATCCCTGAGTGCTGAAGAGGCCGCCTCTGATCCTGAGCTGAGCAGCAACTGGAGCGTTATCGATAGCGATGAAAACGGCGTGATCGACCAGGCCGAGTTCAGCGCTTTCGAAGCTGCGCAGCAGACCGAACAGCCTGCCGCAGAGTAAGATTGCTGACGCAGTGAAATGAGTCGTTTCAGTACGGCTCATTCACGAGAAGCCGCCCGTTTCATGGATCGGGCGGTTTTTTTTTGCTCCGGCGTCTCTCGCTGCGGTGGCTCGGGTTGAAACGGCGGGTGTGGCCGCACATGGCCACCAGGCCGGTTTCCTGTTGTAGCGCCACTACCGCCTCAGCGTCACGCAATAATCGTCAAACAATATGAGACACCACACTAGCCAGCCGGGTGTCTTCTCGAAAGCGCTCAAATCGATTCCTCAACTGTCAATTGCCGGTAGTTCGGGTTTGCGCGGCGTAAGCCGGCATATCCTTGTGCCAACCCGGCCTGCGGTTTTTTTTCGATCTTCGCAAGGATGCGGTTAGCCTTGGTCCGCCAGTGCGGTGGTAGAGTGGCGGTGCATGTCGATGACCACTGGGCTTCTACTTCATGGATTACGGCGGTTACTGCCATTTCACCTCGGATGACCTCGATGGGATCGGTCGGGGTTGCCATCCGCTTCGCATAGCCCGTTTGATTCAGCCTGCAGCCACCCTGGGATCTCGAGAAAAATGCGGTGAAGAGGATCGCCGCGAAATGGAGGATCAAATCGGCTTTAGTGTAGGGCGCATTATTCGGGCTGAGCTGAGCTCTGAATATGGCAAATTACTACATTCTGTTATCTCATTTTGATATATTAGTCAGGTGCCTATATCGGTTATGTTGGTAGTTCGGGGTGTTTCTTAGGCGATCCCGATAAATATGGACCTGAAACAGATCGAATATTTTGTATGCGTCGCCGAGCTGGGTAGCTTTACCCGGGCCTCGGTTAAACTCGACGTGGCCCAGTCAGCACTGAGCCGCCATGTGCGTCTGTTGGAGACGGAGTTGCGGCAGAACTTGCTGATCCGCAATGGCCGGGGTGTGACGCCGACGGAGGCGGGCAAAATTCTGCTCGAACACGGTCGCGGGGTGTTGCACCAGATAGATCGCCTGCGTGAAGAGCTGGCCCGGGAACGGGGCGGTATGGTGGGTAAGGTGGCCCTGGGTCTGCCGCCCAGCCTCTCCAAAGTGCTGACCGTGCCGCTGATGCGTGCCTTTCGCGCCGCCATGCCCGATGCCGTGATCTCCATCGGCGAGGGCCTCTCCCTGAGCATGCAGGAGGAACTGCTAAACGGCCGTCTCGATGTGGCGCTGCTCTACGATGCCACCCCATCTCCCGATCTCGAGCTGAAACCGATCATCTCCCAGGCCCTCTACCTGGTCCAGTCGTGTCACCATGCCCCGACTACCGGTCCGATTCCGTTGCGGGAGTTGGCGGAACTGCCGCTGATCGTCCCCAGCCGGCCCAACGTCATCCATATGCATGTGGAAACGGAGTTGGCCAACCTGGGACTGCGCCCACGGATCGCCCTGGAGGTGGATGCCATCTCGGCTATCCTCGATCTGATTGCCGAGGGGGTCGGCAACGGCGTACTGCCCACCAGCGCCATCCACGCCTTCGGCCGAGCCGGCAGCTACAACCTGCGTCCCATATTCAATCCCCGCCTGGTTACCCGGCTCTCATCAGCGGTCAGTGCCCATCGACCCGCCACCCAGGTGCAGCGCAATCTGCTCAAACTGTTGGAGGAAAAGGTGAGAGAGCTGATTAATCCGGCGGAATAGACAACATGTGTGGCCTGCCGCACAGAATTGACTTAAAACTTCTTCAGCCATCGTTTCTAGTTCCTCCCTCACCCAGCTATGCACCGGATCGTAAATCACGGTGATGTGATCCGCCTGTGGTTCATCGATATAGCCATGAGGTTTGCTTGGTTCTGTCTCTCATTCAGCTCATATTAGTCACCGACACAACGCGCATATCGAATAGGGGGAGCGAGATCTATTGGTTGCCGGGTTAATATCAAGGAGCTTTTGGTTCATAATTTGATCAAGATTATTGACGCAAAGCCAACGGCTGAATGGCGTTTTGTTTCTATAGCATCGGTTTCGCATTGCCCTTGAAGACCGCCTTTACAAAATCGCCCAACCAATTTACAAAATCACCCAACCAGTGATCGGGAGTGATCAGGTAAAAGTCGGTATCGAACAGCATTTTGTGCTTGAGCAGGGTATCTCCGTATTGCTATGAATGTCGATTTAGATCAAATCGTTAAAATTCACGCTATACGCATTCGTCGTTTTCTTTGTGTTTTTTCAATGTGAGATGTGCTTATCAAATAGATTGACACTGGACTGATACTTTATGCTCGATGTTTAATGGACACAAACCAGATAGATCATATATTCACGACGGTTTGTGAGAAGGGATAAGAGAGAGAAGAGAATGAAAGCGTATCAATTATCGGATGAATTATCGAACGTTGAAGAGTTGGATAAACTGCAGAACCATGCCAACAAACCCTTGGGCGTGGCTTATATGGTGGGGCGCCTCGATCGGGCATTGAGACGCCAGTTACGCCAGGTACTGGAGCCACAGGGATTGACGCTAGGTCAATACACCGCGCTCTCCGTCTTCTATGTCAGCGGCCGCCTTTCCAACGCCAAGCTGGCCGAGCGGACCATGGTTTCTCCTCAGGCGGCCAACGAACTGATCAAGGGCATGGAGAAAAATGGCTGGATTGTCCGTAAACCCGATCCCAACCACGGTCGTATCATCAATATCAGCCTGACCAGAGAGGGCAAACTGCTGCTAAATCGCTGCAACAAGGTGATCGCCAAGTTGGAGAGGGGGATGCTGAAGGGGCTCAGCGACAAGCAGATCGTTACCCTACATAGCCAACTGCGCAATGCGGTAGCTTTGTTGAGAGATTATTAAGGAACGTCTGATCAATTTATTGAGTCGTGGCTTGGCGAAATGGCTCGTAGTCACCAATAGTACTATCAAGCAGGGGGGCGGTGGGAAACCGCACCCTGCCGCTAATCGGGGCGTTGGGTGGGGCTTGCTACGTAACAAGGATGACCGTTATTTACTAGCCCGAATATTTCAGTACGCTTAAAAAATTTAACTTATTTACAATTTTTTACTTGTTGTTTCTGGAATATACAAAGTGTAACCGGCCTACACTGAACGCGCCCTCGCACCGGTCTCGTCGTCTAGCTGCGGTATTTACTCAATCATCAATAGCGGGCTATTGAGGAGTGGCACAGGGATGTGCCGTTTACGAACCTATTTGATATGGAAGCGGCCGCCGCCAAAGCTGTAGGCGACATACCAGGTGTTGTTGGGAAACATGGATTAATCCTCTCATTGGTTTTATTAGAATCGATGTGCGATTTTTTTTTGTAATTTTGCATCTTATGAGCACTTGTCAGGTATGATTGCCGGCACGGTTGCTGTCGCCGACCCCCGGATCGACTTCTATTCTGTAGAGTGTGGACAATCAACCATCAGTGCCTGCGGGCTGGTGAAACGGCCCTCGCGCAGAAAGTGGATCACCTCTTTGATCACCTCGCCATTCTTCATCATGAAGGTATGGGTGGCGGGCAGGGCGGCGAAGCTGCACATGCCGTCGACCTTGGTTCGGTCCACGGAGACCTTGCCATCGTCCGGATTGGGCAGGTAATTGGAGAGGATAAGATTGAACGACTTAGTGCCTGCGATCACCCCAAGCTCGAAGTTCACCGGCCCGAGACGGTTGGGAAGACTGTTGTCGTCGGTGCCGAGCTGTCTACCCGCAGGACCGTTGAGGAGTTTGAAACCAGGCACATTCTTCAAGTTGTCCACCACTTCACTACCCTGGTTTGGCGGGCCGAGCATCACCACCCTTTTCACACTCCCCGACGCATGCCGGCTGTAGTACTGGCGTACCAGGATTCCGCCCAG
>JASFJY010000076.1:0-9607 GCA_050119415.1 Chromatiales bacterium
CACAAGCCAACATGTTCAAAGGAGCCATGCGAGAGTTCTGGCCAAATACTTTGCCACATGGTCAATGAGCTAACTCGCTTGGTGGTTATAGGGGTTACTTACTCTCGTATCGAAAAGCATGTTTTTATGCATATAATCAATCTAATACAGAAAATTTAAAGATATATGAAGGTTAATTATAAGAATCTTAATTATGACGCGCCATTGCTATCAGCATTGCTTTCCTTGTTGATTTTCATAGCAATACCTATATCACTGTTTCTCGTGGCCTTTGAATGGGGAGATTCAGTTGAAAGGCAGGCGGTTATAGGGGTTGGTGTGATTTCATTGTCTTTTATCGCAATAAAAAGAGAAAAATATTATCTGCTGATCCTTGCATTTCTTTTTTTATCACAATTCTCAATTTCACTCCGCACATTTGAATTATCACCTCCAGAACGTCTAAGTCTACATTTATTCGATTTGGTTCTGTTTTTACTTGTTTGGACAGCCGTTGAGAGAAAAGAAAAATGGTCTTTCGATGGTCTGGCGCGTTTATTCGTTGTATTTATAATTTGGGAAATTGCCGCAACATTAAATTCCGCACACTTTGATCGTAGTCTTGTACACACCCATTGGCTAATAAAATATTTGCTGATATATCTTATTGCTCTAAATATGCCGTTTGCAGAAAAGATCAATAATAAAATACCACTTGCTGTAACTATTATACTTGTTATGCAGGCGCTTCTTGGGATGTTGCAGTATGTGCGCGGAGATGTGCTAGGACTGTCAATATTGGGTGAAGCATCTGGTGCCAGTCTAAATTTTGTCGGAGAAAGCCTCAGAATATCAGGTACAGCAGGGGGGACTAATTCATATGCCGGCTATATGGCAATGTTACTAGTTTTTCTAGCGCCTTTTATGGTGGTACAGAAAAAAATATTCTACTACGGTGTATTTTCTTTAGGTTGTGTTGCGCTATTGTTAAGTTTCTCTCGTGCTGGGTGGTTGAGTTTAATTGTTGGTGTAAATATTGTCCTAATACTGCTTTTATATAATAAGTTAATTCGTTTCACTCGCATTTTGATGTTTGCGATTTTTATAAGTGCTGTAATAGCAGGATTGATGTATGCATACACAGATCAAATAATGGAAAGATTTACTAGTGATGAAGCGATCTCTTCTGCAAAAACAAGAATAATATATTCAGATCAGGCTTTTGAGGCTATAAGCGATTATCCGATATTTGGAATAGGTCCGGGGATTACTCAATATTTCGGCCGATGGAATGATTTTCAGGAATATGTAAGGAATGAACTTCCAAGCATTAATCTTGATAATCAGGTTCATAATGGGCACTTGCAGATATGGATGGAGGGCGGGGTGCCTGCGTTTATTCTATGGAGTGCGATCATACTATATGCTGTATTTTCCCTAAACAAAACAACAGGAAATTATAAAAATAACCAAGTTGTTTCGCTTTTGAAAATAGGGTCTGGTGCTGCGGCAATAGCTGTCCTTTTGCATATATCCTTTGGTACGGAAATAAATAACTACAGGATAATGGCTGTCTTTTGGTTTTTATTAGGACTAAATAGAAATATACAAAGTATTCAGACTGACAATAAAGCAAGCTAACTGAAGAAGGCTGTAGGTTACTAATATGAAACTAATATATACATCCATTCAATATAAGAATGAAGGTTCAACGGTGCATATGGATAGCTTCGTGCAAGCGTTCAGAGCTATCGGGAATGAGGTGATAGATAATCGCATCATTGGTCCATATGTTAAAGGCGAACCGGATAAATCACTTCTAAAATTAATCTCTAAAAAAATTTATTCTGTAATGTTGCATTTCATATATTTGTGGAAAACAACTCGATTGGCGCTAAGACACAAACCTGACGTATTACTCTTCAGGCATGCGGGTAATATGCAATTTTTCATAACAATAGTATTATTATCATTTTTTTATCCAATAATACTTGAAATTAACGCAGTAAGTTCGATAGAGAGTCGTAATGGAGTGTCTAGAATAAAGAATATGTTAGAGCGGTTTACAATAAGGAGAGTTGGGCATTGTTTTGCTGTGTCGTCAATCGTAAAAGAGCACATAGTTAATTATCTAGGAGTAAGTGAAAATAAGATATCCGTGGTTGAGAACGGTGTTGATACAGATAAATTTGACATGGATAAATACGACCCTATTGAAAAGAAAAAATTAAAGTTAGATGGTTATTTTGTTATAGGATTTGTTGGAACATTTAAACCGTGGCATGGTTTTGACTATGTGATTGACCTGATGTCTTCACTGAAGTCTGACTATAGCAACATTAAATTGCTGGCAGTTGGTGATTCGCGCGAAAGGTCTGCATACGAAAAAAAGGTAACTGAAAAAGGTTTGGCGGATAGTTTTATATTTGCGGGACATGTTCAACATGATGATATTCCTAAGTATGTTTCAGTTATGGATGTAACAATTGCGCCACATGATCGAGATAGTTTTAAAAGTATAGGCGGTTTTCACGGATCACCGTTAAAGATTTTTGAATACATGGCAATGGGAAAGCCAGTTATAGCAACGCCTATAGGTCAAATAAAAGATATTATTGAAGACAATATAAGTGGGCGTTTGATATTTTCAGATCACATAGATGAATTGTCTAAGGCGGTGGTAAGATTATATGAAGATGAAGACTACCGTAATTTACTAGGAAATAATGCGCGAAATGTTGTAATGGAAAAATATACATGGAAAATGAATGCGAGAAAAATCGAAAACATATGTAGGGAGTTGATAAAACAATAACAGAACTAGGAGAGGATGGATGGCTGTAATGAAGGTGGCAAAAAATAGTCTGGACCGAATGTTTCACCCGGTCGCTTGAAAAATAAAAAACTGTAGGTATTTGCTCAATCATCAATAGCTTGCTATTGACAAAATCTCAAATAAACATCTGAACAACGATTTCGATGCGATCGTCGCGTTCCAGGAAAAAACATTCGGCTTAACCGTCTGGATCTGCAGATGTCGATTAAATTAAGTTATATGAATAAGCATAAAAAAATAAAGATCGCTATTCTACTCCCATCATTGAGACTAGGTGGAGCAGAAAAGTTGGTGTATGAAGAGCTAAAATACTTACAGAATGATCAAAGATTTGAAATCCAAATACATTTATTATTCGAGGCAGGAGAATTATATGATGATTTTACGGGCCTTGGTTATCCGATACATATTTGGAATACGCCGCATAAGTCACTGAGGCTATTATATACATGTTGGAAAGTAGCTCGTTATCTAAAAAAAGAAAAGATCAGAGTCCTGCATTGTCACTTATCATATGAAGTCGGCCCAATAATAGGTGTAATGGCAAATATTAAAAATATAATTACAACAGTTCATACCGATATAAAATTCAATTGGCTGCAAAGAAATGGCTTAAAGCGTAGTGGTGTCATACTTGCGTATAGCGGTAGTGTGAAAAAAAATGTAAGTAGTTTTTTCCCTGTAGAGCGTGTCACTTTACTAAAAAATGCAACGCGGCCACAAATAAGCAATAGTCATAATAACGAATCGACAAATGTCAAATATGATTTAAAGAGTGACGATTTTGTTGTATTAACGCTTGGAAGGTTAATAATCGCAAAAGGATACGAAATTCTCATCGATGCATTTAAGAATGTCAGATCAGCTTACCCTAAAGCTGTATTGCTGATAGGTGGAGAAGGGTCGGAAAGAGATAAGTTAGAGAAGAAGATAGGTTCATTAGGACTTAATGAAAGCGTTCGGCTGTTAGGTAATATAAGTAATGTTCATGAGCTGTATCAGAGAGCGAACATTTACGTAAATTCATCTCTATGGGAGGGGCTGCCAATGACGCTATTAGAAGCTATGAGTTATGGAAAGCCAATAATAGCAACTAACGTTGGTGGAAACGGAGAGCTGATAATAGATGGCGAAACTGGATATCTAATAAACCATTCAGATGAAAAAGAATTAGAGTCTGCTATAAAAATGTTGTTGGATGACGAAAAAAAAAGGGAAGTATTATCAGATCAGGCAAGAGCCTATTTTCTCAAAAACTATAGCATCGATAGTCATTGTAAAATATTGTCAGGTGTATATACGAGGGCTGTAGAAGATTAACTATTAACCCGGCAACCAACTATGTTGTGCTCAGCCGCAGTATGCCTGCCAACAGCAAGTTTTGATAACGCAGTCTGTTGGCTGGCATACTGCGGCCTGTTTTTAAAGATCAATCGGTTAGGGGCTTCAAACCTGCTCTTGCTTGGTGTTGTGGCTCTTGCCAAGGGAATCACCCTTGCCGGCGAGCCACGCCTTGATAAAGGCGTGGCTTGAAGCCCTGAGCAAGACATAGTTGCTTGCTGGATTAATATATAAACATTCTGGTTTGTTTGCTGGACGGTATTCAGGAGAGTCGGCTTTCGTAGTCTTTGTAGCCGAACTGTCTAACGACTTCAATCTCTCCATTTTCATGCGCTATGGCGATTGACGGATGGGCAACGCCGTTGAATAGGGTTGTCTTTACCATGGTGTAGTGGATCATGTCTTCGAAGATCACCTTGTCATCGATCTGTAGAGGATCGTCGAATGAGTAGTCTCCGATAATGTCGCCTGCCAGGCAGGTCATACCGCCGAGGCGGTAGTTGTGGGGTTTGTCGCCGGGGTAGGCGGCGCCGCGAACTTCGGCGCGGTAGGGCATTTCCAGCACATCGGGCATATGGGCGGTGGCGGAGGTGTCAAGTATGGCAATCCGTAGCCCCCCGCGTGTGATGATATCGAGCACGGTGGAGATCAACGAGCCGGTTTGCCAGGCTATGGCGGAGCCGGGTTCCAGCACCACTTCCAGATGGGGGTGGCGTTGGCGGAATTCTCTGAGTACGCGAATCAGCCGTTCCACGTCATAGCCGTGACGAGTCATCAGGTGCCCGCCGCCCAGGTTGCACCACTTCATGTCAGCCAGGAGGTGGCCGAAGCGCGCTTCGACCGCCGCTATCAATCTTTCCGTGGAGTCGGCATCGCACTCGCAGAGGGCGTGTACATGAAGTCCCTCGATGCCAGCCGGTACGCCGTCGGCGAGTTCTTCCCGGGGGATGCCGAGGCGTGACTCTTCACCGCTGGGGTTGTAGAGGGCGGTCTTCACTTCGTCGACCCGTGGATTGACCCGCAGGCCGCAGGAGATGCCGGCGGTCAGGGCCTGCTCGCCGAGACGCTGCCACTGGCTCAGGGAGTTGAAGGAGATGCGGTCGGAGAGGGCGATCAGCTCGGGGAATTCGGCGTTGGTGTAGGCCGGGGCATAGAGGTGCACGTGGCCACCAAAGCGTTCCCGAGCCAGGCGCGCCTCGTTGTAGGAGCTGGCCGAGCAGCCCGAGAGGACTTTACGCACCATGGGGAAGACCGACCACATAGCGAAGCCCTTGAGGGCGAGAATGATGGTACAGCCGCTCTCGCGCTGGACCCGGTCGATCAGTTCCAGGTTGGTACGCAGCTTTGCCGCCTCCAGCAGATAGCAGGGGGAGGGCAGCTTACTCAGGTCGGTCATGTCTCGGGTAGCGTATCAATGTCGATATCGCACTCGACATCGTGCCAGGGCAGGCCGTAGCGGTTGAGGGCCTCCATGAAGGGATCGGGATCGAACTGCTCCATGTTCCAGACGCCAGGCTGTTTCCACTTGCCCTCCAGCATCATCTTGGCGCCGATCATGGCCGGTACGCCGGTAGTATAGGAGACGGCCTGAGCGCAGGTCTCCTTGTAGCAAGCTTCATGGTCGCAGATATTGTAGATGTAGCGGGAGACCGGCTTGCCGTTCTTCTCGCCCTTGACGATGACGCCGATGTTGGTCTTGCCCTTGGTGCGCGGACCCAGGCTGGCCGGATCGGGCAGCAGCGCCTTGAGGAACTGCAGGGGCACGATCTGCTGACCCTGGAAGTCGATCGGTTCGATGCTGTCGAGACCGATATTCTGGATCACCTCCAGGTGCTTGAGGTAGCTGTCGCCGAAGGTCATCCAGAAGCGCCAGCGTTTCACTTCGGGCATGTGCTTGCTCAGCGACTCCATCTCCTCGTGGTAGAGTAGGAACATCTTGCGCGGGCCGATCTCGGGGAAGTCGAAGACACGGGAGATCTCCATGGGCTTGGTGGTCACCCAGTCGCCGTTCTCCCAGTAGCGGCCGTTGGCGGTCACCTCGCGGATATTGATCTCCGGATTGAAGTTGGTGGCGAAGGCGTAGCCGTGATCGCCCGCATTGCAGTCGAGGATGTCGACCGTGTCGATGCGATCGAAGTGGTGCTTCAGGGCATAGGCGGTGAAGACATTGGTCACTCCCGGGTCAAAGCCCGAGCCGAGCAACGCCATCAGACCGGCCTGTTTGAAGCGGTCCTGGTAGGCCCATTGCCATTTGTACTCGAACTTGGCCTCCTCGGGCGGCTCGTAGTTGGCGGTGTCCAGGTAGTCGATGCCGGTCTCCAGGCAGGCGTCCATGATGCTCAGGTCCTGATAGGGCAGGGCAACGTTGATCGCCATCTTCGGCTCGATCCTGCGGATCAGGGCCACCAGCTCTTGTACATTGTCGGCATCGACCTGGGCGGTCTTGACCTTGGCGCCGCCGATCTCGGCGGCGATCTGGTCGCACTTGGAAAGGGTGCGGCTGGTCAGCCAGATATCGCTGAAGACCTCAGGCAGTTGCGCGCATTTGTGGGTTACCACACGGCCGACGCCGCCGGCGCCGATGATCAGGACTCGACTCATGGTTTTCTTCCGGAAAATGAGGGTGACAATGGGGGTGAATTTTAATCAGCTATAGGGCGATTGTCTTCAGTTATGTGATGGTTAGTTCGAATGCTTCATACGGGAACTCGATGAATGTACCGGATTCGTTGTTCAGATGCGGATTTGCGAATGAGTCCATCGTTCGGACCGTTAACAGCACTTCCCTGTGCGCGCTTCAATAGGCGTAGGTCGGGTAGCGCCGCGTAACCCGACAATGGGTGGATGAATACCCTCTCTTAAGTCGGGTTACGCGGCGCTAACCCGATCTATATCTGAGAGGGATTGTTCAATTATGTGCGTTTATTGGCGTTCATTTGCAGATTTGATTCGAACGGTAGAAATCGCAGGTGGTTTCGATATTGCTCAACGTCAGAACCAGATGATCGAGGCATTCGATCCTGATCAAGAAGGTGATTCATCCTCACCTTTGCCTTCGTGGGGAGGCTGCCGCGAGCCGAACGCCTCTTCCATACGTGCCTCAATAAGGGTGCGCAACCGCTCTTCCAACGGCCGGCTCAGCTCCTTGTGCAGGATCTGGGTGGCGCGTTCGAGGGCCTCGTCGATGGCCTGATCCACCGATCTCACCACCAGGGGATGCAGATCCACCTGGAGTTGAGTGAGGATATCGTCGCGCATGTCCTGCAACACCTCGTCTAACTGCGGTGTGGCGGCAGCGGGCTCCTTTGAGTCGTCATCACCGAATTCGGTGGGCTCCGACTCTTTCTCCAGCTCTTCGGGTGTGACGACATCCTCCAGCAGGGGAATTTCGTCGTCGGGTTTCTCCGGTAAGTCACTCATCTATTTGATGTCGTGTTTGTTTAGGGTATACCCCCGATTCCGATAGAAACGGAAGCGCTCGCGTCCGGCGGCTACCACCTGTGGTTCCATATCGATCACCTCTGCCACCCGTTCGAAGCGGCTGAAGAATCCGGGTACCTGGTCTGCCAGGTTGATCAACACGTCATGCTCCTCTTCGTCGGCCTCCTGATGCCCGATGATGACAGGGGTGACGGCCGGATTGCAATCACCGGCTGTGCCGTGGGGGATGAAACTGCCCTGGCGGAAGGTCCAGAGCAACCGGTCCATATGGCGCGTCTCCTCGTCTGAGCCGGTGTGGATGAAGATACGTCTTCCCTGATGATAGATCTTCTCGCTCAGCCGGCAGGCCAAGGTATAGCGGTTGCCCGCTGCCTGTTCGTTGAGGACGTAAAAGTCGACCTGGGTCATAAATGTCAACAGTCCCTAGTCCTTGTATCCGCAGCGCTTTAGCAGGAACTGGCACAACAGAGGCACCGGACGCCCGGTGGCCCCTTTCTCTGCCCCGCCGCGCCAGGCAGTGCCGGCGATGTCGAGGTGGGCCCACTTGAATTTCTTGGTGTAGCGCGAGAGGAAACAGGCGGCGGTGATGGTGCCGGCGCCTTTGCCGCCGATGTTGCCCATGTCGGCGAAGTTGCTCTTGAGCTGCTCCTGGTACTCGTCCCACAAGGGCAACTGCCAGGCCCGGTCGCCGCTGTGCTGGCCTGCGGCGAGCACCTCTTCGGCGAGGTTGTCGTTGTTGGCCATCAGGCCGGAGGCCTGGTCGCCCAAGGCGACGATGCAGGCCCCGGTGAGGGTGGCGATGTCGATTACGGCAGCGGGATTAAAGCGTTCGCTGTAGGTCAGGGCGTCGCAGAGTATTAAGCGACCTTCTGCGTCGGTGTTGAGGATCTCGATGGTCTGACCTGAAAGACTGGTGACGATGTCGCCCGGCTTGTTGGCATCGCCGTCGGGGAGATTTTCGCAGGAGGGGACCACGCCAATCACATTGATCGGCAGTTCCATCTCCATGCAGGCCTTGAGGGTGCCGAAGACACTGGCGCCGCCGCACATATCGTACTTCATCTCATCCATCGCAGCGGCCGGCTTGATGGAGATGCCGCCGGCGTCGAAGGTTAATCCTTTGCCCACCAGCACCACCGGTTTGGCGCCGGATTTGCCTCCCTGATATTCCATAACGATCAGCTTGGCCGGTTGGCGGCTGCCGCGGGAGACCGAGAGCAGGGCTCCCATGCCGAGCTTCTCCATCTGTTTCTCTTCCAGGATCTGCACCTTGAGCTTGGGGTTGACATGGCCTAGTTTGCGCGCCTCGTCGGCGAGGTAGCTGGGTGTGCAGATATTTCCCGGCAGATTACCCAGGTTCTTGGCTAGAGCGACTCCCTTGGCGATCGCTGCGGCATGGTTAAGCGCCTTGCGCGCCGCCTTCTGATGATGTTGGTCGTGGATAATCAGGCCGAGACGCTTGAGCGGACGCGGCTGCTTTTTCACTTCGCTTTTGGTCTGGGTATATTCGTAGAGGGTGGCTTCAGCGCAAAGCACGCTTTCACGCACCACCTGATAGAGGCTCTTGTCGCCGATCTCGACTTCGCAGAGGCCGCAGAGCGCCTCCGAGGGATGGCTTTCATTGAGCTGCTTGATGGCGGCGGCCAGGGCGTCGGTATAGGCCTTTAGGGTCAGTTCGCGAGGCTTGCCCAGTCCGACCAGTAAGATCCGCTCCGCCGCAACGCCGTGCAGGTCATAGATCATCAGCTGCTGTCCGCTGTTGCCGTCCATATCGCCGCGTTTGAGCAGTTTGCTGAGGTGGCCACCGCTGGCCTTGTCGATCCGCTGCGCCAGTGGCGTCAGCTGGCGGCGGGAAAAGACGCCGAGAATCAGGCAGGCCGTACGCTGTTGGGCGGGATCACCGGTCTTTATGTTGTATTCCATAGCTCCTCACGTCGAAAAATTGGTTCTGATCGCTGGGCGATGCCTGTAGGATAACAGGCCAGTCGCGACGTCTATGTCCAATGTTGT
>JASFJY010000077.1:0-9583 GCA_050119415.1 Chromatiales bacterium
TTATTGAACTAAGGAATGAAAAAGGCGCACAGTATAACGCAACTGTGCGCCTTTTTGTCAGATTTGCAGAGTACGCCTTAGTGGACGTCCTTCCAATACTCTTTCTTGAGCAAGTAGGCCAAGACGAAAAAGACCGCGATGAACAGCAGCACCCAGACTCCCAGGCGTTTGCGCTCCATCTGGATCGGTTCGCCGATGTAGCTCATGAAAGCGGTGAGATCGCGCGCCACCTGGTCGTACTCCTCGGCACTGAGGGTTCCGGGAGTGACCGGCTCGAAGTGGTCGAACACCTCATGCTCGTTGCCGGCGGAGTCTTTCTCCATCCGATAGACCGCTTTCTGGGTGCCCTGCAGTTCCCATAGCACATGGGGCATGCCCACATCGGGGAAGACGGTGTTATTGACGCCAAAGGGACGCTTCTCATCCAGATAGAAACTGCGTAGATAGGTATAGATGTAGTCCACGCCCCGGGCACGGATGAGCACGCTGAGGTCTGGCGGCGGGTTGCCGAACCAGGCGGTGCCCTGCTCCTCTGTCATGGCGATGTTCATGGTGTCGCCGATCTTGTCGGTGGTGAACATCAGGTTGTTGATAACCTCTTCGTCGGTCAGGCCCAGGTCCTTCGCCATACGGTTATAGCGCTGGTACTTGGCCGAGTGGCAGCTCAGACAGTAGTTGACGAAATATTTGGCGCCGCGCTGCAGCGAGGCCTGATCACTGAGATCGATATCGGCCTCATCGAGATGGACACCGCCTCCCGCGGCCAGTCCGAGCATGGGGGCCGCGGCTAACAGGAATACAACAATCAGCTTTTTCATTCGGTCACCCTCTCAGGCACGGGTTTGGTCTTGTCGAGCTTGCTGTAGATCGGCATCAGCAGGAAGAACGCGAAGTAGTAGATGGTGCCAATCTGGGCCAGAACTGTGTAGAGCTCTGTGGTCGGCTGGGTACCCAGGAAACCGAGCATGATGAAGTCGACCACGAACAGCCACAACAGGACTTTGTAGAGCATACCCTTGTAGCGGATCGACTTGACCGGGCTGCGATCGAGCCAGGGCAGCGCGAACAGAATCAGGATCGAGGCAAACATGGCCACCACGCCGGGGAAGGCGGAACCGGCCACCGAGGGCACGGCGCGCAGGATGGCATAGAAGGGGGTGAAGTACCAAACCGGCGCGATATGCTCAGGGGTCTTCAGCGGATTGGCCGGCTCGAAGTTGGGGTGCTCGAGGAAGTAGCCGCCCATCTCCGGTGCGTAGAAGATCACCGCCGCGAAAATGAACAGGAAGCCCGCCACGCCGGCAATATCCTTCACTGTATAGTACGGATGGAAGGGGATGCCGTCTTTGGGGATGCCGTTCTTGTCCTTGTTCTTCTTGATCTCGATGCCGTCCGGGTTGTTGGAACCCACCTTGTGCAGGGCCACGAGGTGGACGAACACCAGGGCCGCCAACAGGAAGGGCAGCAGGAAGTGCAGGGCGAAAAATCGGTTCAGGGTGGCATCGGAGATGACGTAGTCGCCGCGTACCCAGACACCCAGATCCGGGCCGATCACCGGCACCGCCGAGAAGAGGTTGACGATAACCTGGGCGCCCCAGTATGACATCTGACCCCAGGGCAGCAGATAGCCGAAAAAGGCGGTGGCCATCATCGCCAGGTAGATAATCACGCCGATAATCCAGAGCAGCTCGCGCGGCTTGCGGTAGGAGCCATACATCAAGCCGCGAAACATATGCAGATAGATCACGACGAAAAAGGCCGAGGCGCCGGTGGAGTGCATGTAGCGGATCAGCCACCCCCAATCCACGTCGCGCATGATGTATTCGACGGAGCCAAAGGCGAGATCCGCATCAGGCTTGTAGCTCATGGCCAGCCAGACGCCGGTGAGGATCTGGTTGACCAGCACCAGCAGCGCCAAGGAACCGAAGAAGTACCAAAAATTGAAATTTTTCGGCGCGTAGTACTGTGCCAGATGCTCATTCCATACCTTGGTCAGCGGAAAGCGGTCGTCTATCCAGCCGACAAAATTCTTCACCATGCTCATCAGGCTTGTCCTCCATCGACACCGATCAGGATCTTGGTGTCAGAGAGATACTGGTAGGGGGGGATTTCCAGATTCTTCGGAGCTGGAACGCCTGCGTAGACACGACCGGCCAGGTCGAAGCGGGAACCGTGGCAGGGGCAGAAGAAGCCGCCCTTCCACTCGGAGCCCAGATCCGCCGGGGCCACGTCAGGCCTGTAGGTAGGCGAGCAACCCAGATGGGTGCAGATGCCGACGGCGACCAGATATTTCTCCTTGATGGAGCGGGTGGTGTTCTTACAGTAATCCGGCTGCTGTCCGGTATCGTCGGAAGCCGGGTCGAGCAGTTTGTCTTCGAGGCTTGGCAGATCCTTCAGGTTCTGCTCGGTGCGATGAACGATCCAGACCGGTTTGCCGCGCCACTTCACGCGCATCATCTGGCCCGGCTCCAGCTTGCTGATGTCGGCCTCGACCGGCGCACCTGCGGCTTTCGCCTTCTCACTGGGGGCCCAGGCCGCCAGGAAGGGATAGATTACGTAGCCGGCGCCTATTGCTCCGACCGCACTGGTAGCCAGCGTAAGCGTACGCCGTTTTTTCAGATCAACGCCATCTGCGCTCATATTCAAGGACTCCCCGGGATACTTGACGAGTTGCCGAGGACCATGCCAATCCCACAGCAGCCCCTCTCTTCAGGACATTAGAATATACTTAAAAAAACCACAAAAATTAACCGCGCATTTTGCATAATGGAGGCGGACAGGTCAAGGAGAATAGGGGGTTTCCAGGCAGTTTCTCATCAACGGCTAAAAGCGCGACGAACCGGCCACCAAATGTCTCTCATACCGGGTTATCGATATCGACAAAGCGATACTCGAGCTCGAACCGCTCCGCCAGGTGCCGACCCAGGGCCTGCACCCCGTAACGCTCCGTGGCATGATGCCCGGCGGCGAAATAGTCTACGCCCATTTCACGCGCCATGTGCACCGTTGCTTCGGAGACCTCCCCCGAAATGAAGGCATCCAGCCCCAGCGAGGCGGCCTGTTCGAGATAGCCCTGGGCCGCACCGGTACACCAGCCGACGCCGCGAATCGACCCTTGAGTGGCGGGAACATGCAAGGGTTCGCGCCCCAGGGCCCCGGCAATCCTCTCTTTCAACTCTGCGCCAGACAGCGGCGGTTCGAATTGACCCTGCCAGATCAGCCCGGCCTCCTCGCCGGCGGGCGCGGGCTGGCCGATAGCCAGACGTTGAGCGAATTGGGCGTTATTGCCGTAGAGCGGGTGGACGTCCAGTGGCAGATGGTAGACCAGCAGGCTGACGCGGGCATCGATCAGGCTTTTGATGCGTCGCCCTTTCATGCCGCGCAACGGTGCAGGCTCGCCCTTCCAGAAGTAGCCGTGATGAACCAGCAGTAGATCGGCCCGCCAATCGCGGGCCGCCTCGATCAGGGACTGGCAGGCCGTGACACCGACCATCAGCCGACTCACCTGCTCGCCGACTTCGACCTGTATGCCGTTTGGGCAGTAATCATCGAAAGCCGCGGCATCCAGCATTTCATTACAGTAGGTCTCAAGCGTGAGAAGATCTATCATGGTATGTTTTGGTCTGTCCTTTCAGTTAGAGCCTCAAGGTTAAACAATCCGATGCGCATGAGAAAACTCATCTCCTTGCTTCTCACCACCATCACCGCCGCCCTCGCCGGCGCCCTGGTAGTGCTTTTCCTTGCACCGGAGATGATCCAACCCCTTGCCCCCGAGCCACAACTCAACAAGCCGGCGGCGCAACCGGCACTCCCCCGACAGAGCGGCCCTGTCTCCTATGCCGAGGCGGTTCGCAAGGCGGCCCCTTCGGTGGTCAACGTCTTCACCAGCAAGATCACCACCGAATCCCAGGCCATGCGTTTCAAGGACCCGCTGCTGCAGCACTTCTTCGGTAGCCTGCTGCCTGACCATACCCGGCAGCGACTCGAGACCAGCCTGGGTTCCGGTGTCATCGTCACAGCCGACGGCTACATGCTGACCAATCACCATGTGATCGAGGGAGCTGACGAAGTCAAGGTGGTTTTGGCCGACGGCCAGAGCGTCAGTGTCAGCCTGGTGGGATCCGATGCCGACTCCGATGTGGCCCTGATGAAGATCGACAGCGACCGCGCCTTGCCGGCCATTCCCTTCGGTAAGTCGGGAAACCAGCATGTGGGGGATGTGGTGTTGGCCATCGGCAATCCCTTCGGTGTCGGCCAGACGGTCACCCAAGGCATCATCAGCGCCACCGGACGCTCCCACCTGGGCATCAACGCCTTCGAGAATTTCATCCAGACCGACGCCGCCATCAATCCGGGCAACTCCGGCGGCGCGCTGGTCAATGCCGAGGGCGAACTCATCGGCATTAACACTGCCATCTTCTCCCAGAGCGGCGGCTCACTGGGCATCGGCTTCGCCATCCCCGTCGACCTGGCCGAAGGTATTATGCAACAGCTGATCACCACCGGCCATGTGGTGCGCGGCTGGCTCGGTATCCAGGGTCAGAACGTCACCGAGCGGTTGGCCGAGGCGTTTGGCCTGCGCAGCACCGAGGGCATACTGGTGACCGGCGTGCTGGAGGGTGGACCGGCCAGCCAGGCAGGCATCCGTCCCGGCGACGTCATCACCCGTATCAACGAGAGCAGTCCGAAAGACGCCCAGGAGTTGATGTCCACCATCGCCAATCAACCGCCGGGCAGCAAGCTTATAGTGGGAGGGTGGCGCGGTAGCGAGTCCATTTCGCTGGAGGTCATCTCGGGCCAGCGGCCTGTTACTGAACGCTAATCCGCGTCCTGAATCGGCTCGTCTCGGATACTTCACCCCGCAGCACAAGCTGTGGAGCGGGCGTCTTACGATGATAGCCCCGGCTCACCCACCCCGCCTTGGGTGACTCGCTACCGCAATAGAGGCTTGCTTCAAGGACATCGGGAATGCTGAAGGTCAGGGTCCGATCAAGACCTTCGATAACCACCCGGTAGAGCGATTTATCAACCGGCTCCAGCGTGCAGTATTCCGAGAACTGAAAATGGATCGAAAGCCGATGCGATTGCCGGCATTCGATCTCGTCAAGGATCTCGATCTCACCCTCTCCACCCTTCAGGCGAACCGTCCGCCGATGAATTACAGGATCGGCCAATCGTGTGTAGCCGTCGTGGCTGCCGCATATCAGCGTCTCTTCGCCGGTCACCTGCCACTCCTCCAGCCGGCTCAGCGCGCGCCGCCCCCAGAGAAAGGCCCCCTGCAGCTCGGACTGATCCTGATCATCGATCATCAGGGTGTTATGGGAACAGGTCTTACGGAAATATTGGCGCCACTCGGGGTAGGTGAAGTAGTCGTAGGTTCCGGCATCGACCAGCACGTCCTTTCTATCCAACCGCAGGGCGAGACTCAGGGCATCCGCGTGCCCATGGGCCGCAATGGCGCCATAGCCAAGTTCGGCACAGTCGAAAAAGATACTAAGCGCCCCCTCCCCCACCCGGCCGGATTGCAGCAGGTGATAGCCCGACTCGGGATAGCTGATGCTCTGCAACGGCGCACCCGTCTCCGCAGCCCCGCTCAGGCGCGCATAATCGCCCGGCGCCCCCGCCCCCAGCAGCCAGTAAGCGGTCTGCGACAACGCCCCCGCCCTGGCCTTGAAATCACCTCGCTCAAACAACAGTGCGGCCAGGCTCAGCAGCGCTTCGACGTTTTCCGGGCGATCGCCCAGATCGAGGACATAGCCGTCATCTCGATCACCGAACATGGGCAACGCCTCACCGCCCTCGGCCAACACCGCGATAAACTCAATCATGCGTTCGATACGCTGCCAGTATTCCGCCGGGAAGGGATCCCCGGTCCAACGCCCCACCAAAGCACTGACGATGTAGAACTGAAGCACGAAAAACTGGTAGCCCAGGCCATGTTCCCTGATACAGCCGTCCGCATAGGTCTGAGCCATAATCTCCCGGCAGAGGATAGCCTTCGCTTCCCGTCGCCAAGCGGCTGACTGGGTAAAACTGCGGAAGTAGCTCGCCCCTACATAGACACCGGCCGCCTCTCCTACCAGATGGTTGTTGGCGGAGGAGCCCTTGGAGAACTTGCGCGCCGTCTCCCAACACAGGAGAAAGGCGTTTTGCCGCAAGCGGGTATAAAAAGCCTCGTCCATCGCTCCAGAATCGCGGATCATGTCGATGGCCCAGACCCAATTGATCAACCGTACGCCAAGCTCCAACGGATTGCGCCAATTCATGCCATAACCGAAAGGATTCTGCTCCATCCAGGATTCAAGTTGTCGCACCACCGCATCGGCATAGCGCTGTTCACCGCTGGTCCGGTAGGCTCTGGCGAGCACCACCAGGTGGTGATGTCGGTTGGGCTCCCACACCAGCTTGCAGTCGCCGCTGCGCTCGAAATCCCGATAGTCAACCGACTGGATAGGCAGCCTTGGCGTAGCTTTGCCGGCGCTATGGTCATAATTCCAGTCGATCGGATCGCCGAGAAACTTATCCTCGAGATCAAAGAAACTCAGGCGCCCTTCGGCAATCTTATCGGCGCTGCCGATCAAGGACTCGCGCCATGCAAGCGTCTGTGCTGTTGCGGTTGCATCCTGCCACTCGCCCAGCGGCAGATCATTGACCACGAATCCCGCCGCTCCGGCGGCCAGCTCGGCCGCCGGCGCCCCTGCGGGCCGAGGTACTAGATTGAGCGGCACCCGCACCCGGTCAAGCTGATCCCTGACCAGGGATTTGACCCGCCAGGCCACTTCACCCGGCGACATGGCTTGCAGCCGTTTGAGATACCATCCGATCGATTGCATCGCTCAACCCGTTCAGTTAATTGGTTATCAAAAACTCTGGAACAATAGGGCAGTTTCGCTGCCAATATCAACCAGATTTTGATTACATCTCCCGTTTTCTTTCTGATTTCGGTATGATTCCACGTCTTTCCCCTGCCGATTGACCTTTATCCCTATTAACCACTCAAACAGACCATGGACAAACTGATCATCAGGGGCGGCAATACACTCACCGGCGACGTCAGAATAGCCGGGGCGAAAAATGCTGCGCTGCCCATTCTCGCCGCCACCCTGCTGGCGGACGGCCCCATGCATGTTGGCAATGTGCCACATCTGAATGACATTACGACGACCATGGAGCTGCTCGGCGGCATGGGCGTCACCCTGATGGTCGACGAGAAGATGGCCATCGAGGTCAACAGCAATGCCATTCACACCTTCAACGCCCCCTATGAGCTGGTGAAGACCATGCGCGCCTCGATCCTGGTGCTCGGTCCTATGCTGGCCCGCTTCGGGCAGGCCGACGTCTCACTGCCCGGTGGCTGCGCCATCGGCTCGCGGCCGGTCAACTTGCACATCGAAGGTCTGCGCGCCATGGGCGCCGATATCGAGGTGGAAAATGGCTACATCCGCTCACGTTGCAAGCGGCTACACGGGGCGCGCATCGTAATGGATCTGGTTACGGTGACCGGCACCGAGAACCTGATGATGGCCGCCGCCCTTGCCAAAGGCATCACTCAGATCGAGAACGCCGCTCGCGAACCGGAAGTGGTCGATCTGGCCGACTGCCTCAACCAGATGGGCGCCAAGATTACCGGCGCCGGCACGCCCACCATCACTATCGAGGGAGTGGACGAACTCAAAGGCACCCACTACGACGTGCTGCCTGATCGCATCGAGACCGGCACCTTCCTGGTCGCCGCCGCCATCACCCGCGGCAACGTCCGGGTGCGTGACACGCGTCCCGAACTGATCGATTCAGTGACGCAGAAGCTGCGCGAGGCGGGCGCCGTGATCGAGACGGGCGAGGATTGGATCAGCCTCGACATGCAGGGCCGGCGTCCCCAGGCTGTTGATATCCATACCGCCCCCTACCCGGCTTTTCCCACCGACATGCAGGCCCAGTTCACCGCCCTCAACGCCGTCGCGGAGGGGGTTGGTGTGGTCACCGAGACCATCTTCGAGAACCGCTTCATGCACGTACACGAGCTGCAGCGCATGGGTGCCAAAATCAAGCTGGAAGGTAACACCGCCATCTGTACCGGCATCGAGCAACTCACCGGTGCCCCGGTTATGGCCACCGATCTGCGTGCCTCCGCCAGCCTGGTGCTGGCCGGTCTAGTGGCCGAAGGCGAGACCCTGGTCGACCGTATCTATCACATCGACCGCGGCTATCAAAACATCGAGGAGAAACTGGCCGGCCTGGGAGGAGCGATCCGCCGTTTGCCCAGCTGACGCCCACCAACTGGGTGTCACACGGATGACCGCTGCATCTGCTATCCTTGCGGCCCGGCAACAGGACAGAATGACCCATGAATTTCGATGCTCCTATCACCATCGCCCTTTCCAAAGGCCGCATCTTCGAGCAGAGCCTGCCGCTGCTGGCTCACGCCGGCATTGTGCCGGCGGACGACCCGGAGAGCAGCCGCAAGCTGATTCTGGACACCAACCATGACCAGGTAAAGCTGGTCATCATCCGCGCCACCGACGTGCCCACCTATGTGGAGTACGGCGCCGCCGATCTGGGCGTCGCCGGTAAGGACGTGCTGCTCGAGCATGGCGGCGAGGGCCTCTATGAACCCCTCGACCTGCGGATTGCCCGCTGCCGCATGATGACCGCCGGTTACCCGGAGGCGGCCAAGAAATCGGGGCGGCTGCGGGTTGCCACCAAATACGTGAAGAGCGCCCAGCGCTTTTTCGCCGCCAAGGGAGAGCAGGTGGAGATCATCAAGCTCTACGGTTCCATGGAGCTGGCCCCCATCGTCAGCCTGGCCGACCTGATCGTCGACCTGGTGGAGAGCGGCAACACCCTCAAGGCCAACGGCCTGGTGCCGCTGGAGCTGATCACCGACATCAGCTCCCGGCTGGTAGTCAACAAGGCCTCTTGGAAGATGAAACACACCGTGGTGATGCAACTGTTGGACGCCTTCCGCGAAGCGGTGAATCAGCAGGCGAATGAGAAGGGCGGGTTGGCTTAGCCCGACCTGCACGCTTTGCGATATATTCAGGACTTGACAACCGGTATAGTCCGAAACGAGACAGCGACCATGTGTGACATACACCAACTCTCCACCGCCGACACCGATTTCTGGCAACAGCTCAATTCACTGCTGGCCTGGGATTCGGTTTCGGACACCGACGTCAATGACACGGTAAACCGGATTATCAGCGACATCCGTACCCGTGGCGACGCCGCGCTGGTCGACTTCACCAGCCGCTTCGACCGCTGGCAGGCATCAAGCGCGGCGGATCTAGAGATACCCCTGGGCCGACTGGAGCAGGCCTGGGACACCATCCCGACAGAGCAGCGCGAGGCACTCGAGGTCTCGGCCAACCGGATAAACGCCTACGCCGAACACCAGATCATGGACTCCTGGAGCTACACCGAGCCCGACGGCACCCTGCTCGGCCAGCAGGTCACCCCCCTCGACCGGGTCGGTCTCTACGTGCCGGGCGGTAAGGCCGCCTACCCCTCATCGGTACTGATGAACGCCATCCCGGCCAAGGTGGCGGGTGTGTCCGAACTGATCATGGTTGTGCCCACCCCCGGC
>JASFJY010000078.1:0-9526 GCA_050119415.1 Chromatiales bacterium
TATCGCCGAGTTCATCGAACGGCTGCCCGATGGTTACCAGACGGTGGTCGGCGAGCGCGGCCTCAAGCTCTCCGGCGGGGAGAAGCAGCGGGTGGCCATCGCCCGGGCCATGTTGAAGCGGCCACGCATCCTGGTCTTCGACGAGGCCACCTCGTCCCTCGATAGCCAGACCGAGCAGGCGATCCAGGAGACTCTGCGGGAGGTGGCCCGCGACCATACCACCCTGGTGATCGCTCACCGCCTCTCCACCGTGGTCGACGCCGACCGCATCCTGGTGATGCAGGAGGGCCGTATTGTGGAGCAGGGCACCCACCAGGCGCTATTGACGCAGCAGGGGCTCTACCAGCGGATGTGGCAGTTGCAGCAGAAGGAGCAGCGGGCGCAGGCGGCGATGGACGGGGCGGAGGTGGTCTCTTGAAGGTCTACCTGGTCGGTGGCGCGGTGCGCGATGAGTTGCTAGGCCTGTCGGTGTCCGAGCGGGATTGGGTGGTGGTGGGCGCCACGCCTCAGCAGATGCTGGAACTGGGCTATCGTCCGCTCGATGCGGCCTTTCCCGTCTTCCTACATCCCGAAAGCGGCGACGAGTACGCCCTGGCCCGCACCGAACGCAAGACCGGCCTCGGCTACAAGGGCTTCGCGGTCGATGCCGGTCCGCAGGTGACACTGAAGCAGGACCTGCTGCGGCGGGACCTGACCATCAACGCTTTGGCCCGGGACGAGACCGGCAACCTGATCGATGTCTGCAACGGCCGTGGCGATCTGGACGAGGGTCTGCTGCGCCATATCACCCCCGCCTTTTGCGAGGATCCTGTGCGGCTGCTGCGGGTAGCCCGTTTTGCCGCCAAACTGGGACAATGGGGCTTCCGGGTGGCCCACGGCACCCAGGCTCTGATGAAGAAGATGGCCGCCTCGCCGGACCTGGCCCATCTCAAGGCGGAGCGGATCAGGCAGGAGATGTGGCGGGCCCTGGGTGAGCCTCAACCTTGGCACTTTTTCGAGGTGCTGCAGCGCTGTGGTGCTCTCGCCCGCCTGATGCCGGAGGTCGAACGGTCCATGGGGCAGCAGGTCGTGGGCCATGGCGCGCAGTCGCAAGAGGCGTTGGCGGCGCTGAAGCGCGCGGTGGCACTGAGCGAGGATCCGGTGGTACGGCTCGCCACCGCCCTCTATCCCACCGCCAAGCAGGTGTCGGAACTCGTTCCCTGGTTGGAAGGTCTGCGAGCGGGCCGGGAGGAGGTCCTGTTGCTAAAAGACCTGTACGCTGCCGATAGCGCGCTGCCGTCTGCCGACGCCAGCGCTCTGTTGCAGCTTGCCGGTCGGCTGAAACCGGCCCAGCAGCCGTTGCGCTTTGAACGCTTTGTGACGGCTGCCCGCGCCCTCTGGCCAACCCAGCTGGCTCCCCTGGTGGGTCCTTTACAGCTTGCCGCCGAAGTCACGCTGCAGAAACCCTCGGCGAGTTTCTATCGGCAGGGACTCTCGGGCGCTGCCCTGGGGCGGGCGCTGCAAGCTTGGCGTACAGAGACGTTGCAGGGCCGCTTGGCGGCGCTGCGCGACGACTCTGGCTGAGACGGTTCGTGTTAAGGTGTGCGGTCATGCAAGCTGATGAGAAGAGAGCGAAATCGATGTCTGAGCCAATCGGGGTGGGCGACCAGCCTGGGGATCGGGATTGGATGACCTGGCTCGAGGGTATGGTCGACCCTAGCCACTGGCCGAGTCTGCGTATCCTCTTCACCGGCAATCTACTGACACCGATCCTGCTGCTGGGGGCAAGCGTACTCTTCTGTCTCATCCTCGCCTTTCTGTTGGTCAGCGAAACGGCGAACCATGCCAGGTTGCAGGGGCTGCTATTGGGTGGCTGTTTCGTGGCCTTTCTCTCCCTGCTGCTCGTGCTGATGCGGCTGCGCAGCCAGCTGTTGCGCCCTCTCGCCACCCTGGAGCAGACGGTGACCCAGATCTGTCAAGGCGAGCCGGTGGCTCATCGGGATTCGCAACGGCCGACCGGTGTACTCAGTGGCATGGCCCGGGATATCGACAGCCTCAACGAGGAGCTGACCGATATCTATGAGGACATGGAGATGCGTGTCGCCCGCCAGACTTATCGCCTGGCGCAGAAAACCACCTCCCTGCAGGTGCTCTATGATGTTGCGGCCGGTATCAATCAGTCGGAAAATCTCGACGAACTCCTGCTGGAGTACATGACGGTCTTCAAGCGCATGGTCAACGCCCGCTCAGCCACAGTCCATCTGGTGCTGCAGGGCGACCGGGTGCGCCAGGTCGGCTGCATCGACCAGAACGGCAGGATCTACAACGAACAGGAGATGCTGCCGATCAAGCTCTGTCAGTGCGGCATCGCCCTCTCGCCGGGCGACATCCTGTGCACCCAGGATGTCAGGGGCTGTTCCCGGCGCAACGGTCGTCGAATGTTCAGCCCCGACGAGGTGGAGCGGGTATCTGTCCCCATGTGGTACCACGGCGACGTGCTCGGTTTCTATCATCTCTATGTGGACAAGCCCGGCATCTACGACGGTCGCGAGGACGTGCTTGATATCCTCAATACCATCGGTAGCCATCTCGGCATGGCGGTGGCCAAGCAGCGTTCGGACACCGAGGCGCGGCGCCTCTCCATCGTTGAGGAGCGTACCTCTCTGGCTCACGAGCTGCACGACTCCCTGGCGCAGACCCTGGCCAGTCTGCGCTTTCAGGTGCGCATGCTGGAGGAGACGCTGCAGGGCGCCGCTGCCTCGCCATTGGCGCTGCAGGAGGCGCAACGAATCCACAATGGTCTCGACGAAGCTCACGACGAACTGCGCGAGCTGATCAACAGCTTTCGCGCGCCGCTCGATCAGCGGGGGCTGGTACCGGCCCTGAGCAAGCTGGTGGAGCGTTTTTACCAGGAGACCGGTATCGCCGCCTTCTTTCAGCCCGATTGCCTGAAGACCGACCTCGATACCAACCAGGAGATGCAGGCGCTGCGCATCGTGCAGGAGTCGTTGGCCAACATCCGCAAACACGCCAAGGCACACACAGTGCGGGTGTTGCTGCGTTGCCGTGGTCCCGGCACCTATCTGATCTTGGTGGAGGATGATGGTGTCGGCTTCGAAGGGTTGGCGCCCAAGGGTAATCCGGGAGAGCATATAGGTCTCTCCATCATGGAGGAGCGCGCCAGACGCATCAACGGCGAACTCTCCATCGAGAGCGAACCCGGCGAGGGGACCCGGGTCGAATTGATTATTCGCAGCGCCCGAGCTGAGGCGAGTTTGCAGAGGTAGGAAAAAATGCGTGTGCTGGTAATCGACGATCACGCCCTGTTTCGTATCGGCCTCCAGGAGTTGTTGGAGCGGCGGGGCATCAATGTGGTCGCAGAGGGGGACTGTCTCAAGGGCATCGAAATCGTCTCACAAGAGAAACCCGATGTGGTGCTGCTCGATATGCGCATGCCCGACATGACCGGCACCGAAGTTCTCTCAGTGCTGCGTAAACACTACCCGGACATGCCGATCAGCATGCTGACCACCAGCCGTGAGGAGGCGGATGTGATCGAGGCGTTGCAAAACGGCGCCCAGGGTTATCTGCTGAAGGATATGGAGCCCGACGAGCTGATCGACGCCCTGCAGCAGATCGTCCAGGGCAATACCGTGGTGGCCAAGGAGCTGACCAGCGTGTTGGCCAAGGCGGTGCAGGGCGAGAGTCAGCCCAGTAGTGCGCAAACCTCCTCCCTCGACGACCTCACCCCACGGGAGCGGGAGATCCTTTGCCATCTGGCGGACGGTCAGAGCAACAAGGTGATTGCCCGCAATCTGGGTATTTCGGACGGCACAGTGAAGCTCCATGTGAAGGCGATCCTGCGTAAGCTGGATGTCCATTCGCGGGTCGAGGCGGCGGTGATCGCCGTAGAGCACAACCTCTGTTCGCGGGGTTAAAAGGAACCTGTCCAGCAGGAATAACGACATGAAGAATTATCTCAGCCTGATCAGCGACTGTCTCGGCGACGTGAAGGAAATCATGCCCTGGGATCTACAAGAGCGCATGGCAGCCAATGCCGATCTTTTAGTGGTCGACGTGCGCGAGCCTTACGAGTACGACGCCATGCATATCGAGGGTTCCATCTCGGCCCCACGCGGCATTCTCGAATCGGCCTGTGAATGGGACTACGAAGAGACCATCCCCGATCTGGTGAAAGCGAGGGAGCGGGAGGTCGTGGTGGTTTGTCGATCCGGCTATCGCAGCGTGCTGGCGGCCTTCTCCATGCAGCTGCTCGGCTACCGGAACGTGGTCTCCCTGAAGACCGGCCTACGGGGCTGGAACGACTACGAACAGCCGTTGGTGGACAACTCGGGGCAGTCGGTCGATATCGAGGCGGCGGATGACTACTTTACGCCTAAGCTGCGGGAGGAGCAGCTTAGGCCGAACTAGACCTACGTCTTAACATAACCCACGTGTGTTGTGATGGGCAGGTCAAGGCATGATGTCTAGTAAAATCATGGGTTTTTTATTTTCCTGATTACCCGCAACGCTTCGCTATTGAGTCAGCAACCCGGTGATTGTGAGTTGAGCGTTGAAGTGTTCGCTAAGCTCACTGCCGTTTTTTTCCCCTCACGCGCCGATTCATGAATTGATCAGAGCTTCCTTTAGTATCAGAAGTCGACAGGCGACGTCGCCCCCTGATCGGAATGGGGCGGCGCCTCGTACCAAGCCAGCTTCTCCTGCAGCTCTACCACGCGGCCGACGATGATCAGGGTTGGCGGCTTCGGTTTTTCTCTTTCGACAATGGCCTGGATGGTCTCCAGAGTGCCGGTGAAGACCCGCTGCATATGGGTGGTACCCTGCTGGATCAGGGCGATTGGCATGTCGGCCTGCACACCGTGGGCCTGTAGTTCGCGGCAGATCACCGGTAGTCCCACCAGCCCCATGTAGAAGACAATGGTCTGGTTGGCTTGGGCCAACATCGACCAGTTGAGGTTCATGCTGCCGTCTTTGAGATGACCGGTGACGAAGGTCACCGACTGAGCGTAGTCCCGATGAGTCAGGGGGATGCCGGCATAGGAGGCGCAGCCGGCCGCTGCGGTGATGCCGGGGATCACCTGAAAGGGCACCCCCTCGGCCGCCAGGGTATCGATCTCTTCCCCGCCGCGACCGAAGATGAAGGGGTCGCCGCCCTTGAGACGCAGTACCCGCTTGCCCTGTTTGGCCAGGTTGGCCAGCAGCTCGTTGATCTCCTCTTGACGAAGAGTGTGTTTGTCCCGCTCCTTGCCGACATAGATGTGCTCTGCGTCGTGGCGGGTCATCTCCAGGATCGGCTTGGCCACCAGGCGGTCGTAGACCACCACGTCGGCCTGCTGCATCAGGCGCAGGGCACGGAAGGTCAGCAGGTCCGGATCACCGGGGCCTGCCCCTACCAGATAGACCTCACCCACTTCCTCCGACAGACGGGTGTGGGTCAAGGCCCTCTCCATCAACTGATCAGCCTCAGCGTCGTGTCCCGAAAAGACCCGCTCGGCGACTCCGCCCTCCAGAGTCCGCTCCCAGAAGCGCTTACGATCGGCCGGATCGGCGAAGGTCTCCTTGACGCGGTGACGAAAACGCTTGCAGAAGTCGGCCAGGCGGCCGTAGCCGGCGGGTATCAGCGCTTCCAGTCGGGAGCGGATGAGGCGGGCGAGCACGGGGGAGGCGCCGCCGGTGGAGATGGCCGCCACCACCGGTGAGCGGTCGATGACCGAGGGCAGGATGAAGCTGCAGAGTTCAGGCTGGTCGACAACGTTGACCGGAATGCGTTGTTCACCGGCCAGTGTAGAGATGCGACGGTTGACTTCGGGATTGTCGGTGGCGGCGATGACCAGATGAGCGCCGTGGAGATCCTCGTCGTCGAATTCACGCGCTTGGTGACTGAACCGACCCATATCACGCCAGGTGGTGAGGTTGTGGGTCAGGTCGGGTGATATGAGGATCACATCCGCTCCCGACTTCAGCAGGGAGGCGATTTTACGCTCGGCCACGTTTCCGCCGCCCACAACCAGGCAGCGTCTGTTTCTGATATTGAGAAAGATGGGGAAAAAATCCATGGTATTCAGCCTGATAATTCAGTCATAACAGTGACTGGTCAGAGAGCGGAAAACTTTAGCACGAGTCAAAATTACGGATAACCCGAATGAAACATTCGGATTAAACCGGGACTGGCGGTGATAATCCGGGTTGAAATATTTAAACACATTAATATACTAATATTCTTTCTTTTTCCATTAAGGCGGTTTTTTCGATGACAATTAAAGAAATCGACGCGTTTGATCTGCAGGCCCGCATTGCCGATGGCGATGATTTCGTGCTGCTCGACATCCGTAGCGCCGGTGAGCTGGCCCAGGGCATACTGCCAAATGCGCAACACCTACCCATGCACCTGGTTCCCTTACACATCAACGAACTGCCCAAGGACAAGGATGTGATCCTTTATTGCCACAGCGGGGCACGTTCCTACCACGCCTGCGCCTATCTGGCTCAGCAAGGTTTTGAGCATGTCGTCAACCTGCGCGGCGGGATATTGGGCTGGCTCCATTCCGGTTACCAGCTTGCCTCGAGGATGGCAAGCTAACTTTATGATTTACAGTGGAATAAAATGCAGATTATTGCAATATAAATTAGGCTAGGTAGCCGCTCTGCTTGCGTTTCACTATCGCATGACATATAAAACCTGTCTGAGTTTTTTTAAACATACTAAAACATCGATATTGCTGGAGGTCATACCATGGCAGATTTTGATCAAGAATTGGACGCAAGTGGACTCAACTGCCCCCTACCTATCCTGCGGGCAAAGAAAACCCTCAGCGGTATGGAATCCGGCCAAGTGCTCCATATCATTGCTACCGATCCCGGTTCTGTTAAGGACTTCGAGGCCTTTGCCAATCAGACCGGTAACGAGCTTATGGAATCCAAGGAAGTAGGTGGCAAATTCGAATTTCTGATCAAGAAGGCCTAACTATCTCGGGATCAGACCCAAAAATTTCTGGAGACGAATACGATGTCGGACGAAAAAAAATTAGCCATCATCGCCACCAAAGGCTCTCTTGACTGGGCCTATCCTCCATTTATCCTGGCTTCGACCGCTGCCGCACTGGGCTATGAGACCGAGATCTTTTTTACCTTCTACGGCCTGCAGCTGTTGAAGAAAGAGTTGGCGCTCGAAGTGACCCCGCTGGGCAATCCCGGTATGCCGATGCCGATGGGCATGGACAAGTGGTTTCCAGTACTCGGCCTGGCTTTGCCCGGTATGCAGGGCATGATGACCAGCATGATGAAGAAGAAAATGGCATCCAAAGGTGTGGCGGATCTGGCCGAGCTGCGTGAGCTCTGCCAGGAAGCTGAGGTGAAGCTGATCGCCTGCCAGATGACCGTTGATCTGTTCGAACTCGATACCGGCGAATTCATCGACGGTATCGAATACGCCGGTGCAGCCCGTTTCTTCGAGTTTGCTGGTGAAAGCGATATCTGCCTTTACATCTAATCCTTTGTAAAATGCAGCCAAGGCGCCGTCCCAAAAGGGCGGCGTTTTTTTATCAAGAAAACCCCCCGCTTAAGCCGGATGAAAGAATCGGGTCAAGGCAAGCCCGAATGTTTTAGCCGGTCGCTTAACACGCGGTTTTTACATAAATTTCTTCGTGACGCCCAGGCCGAGCAGATGCACGCTGGATTCATACGTGCCGTTCACGGCGGAGGTGCCGTTCGTCTCATCGGTGTAGGGTGCCGAATGGGTGAAGCTTGGGTCGATGTTCAACGTCCGGTCATCGAACTTGACGTACATATAGGCGGCGTCGATGGTCCAACCGTTGTTCAGGGTATGGCCTATGCCAAGGCTGAAGAGCTGTCTGTCTGAATCGGGGATGCGGGGGCTGAAGAAGGTGTCTTCCTGGGGCGTTTCATCGAAGGTGTACCCCGCCCTCAACTGGATTGCCTGCGAGATGTCGTAGGTGGCGCCCAGCCGGTAGGCGTTGGCATCATCCCAGTTGTTGGTGCTGGTTAGCACTTCCCTGCCATATTGACTGTGTTTGACGACCAGTTGATCGAAAGAGCTCCAGCCCGTTCGAGTGAAGTCGAATTCGATGCCCAGTTTGTCCGTTGTTTGATGTCTTACACCCAGTTGCAGGCGGGAGGGTACATTGAGTTCGGCGTTGACATTAATCGTCGTGCCGCTACTCGCAGCTGTCCCATCGACCGGAATTCTCGTCTCTGAGTGATAGCTGCCGCCGAAGGTCCAGGCCCCTTGTTTCACCATCAAAGCAAGATTGAGCCCGACGCCTCGGCCCTCACCCTGCAGCTCGGCTGCAGAATTGGTCGTAGTGGGTGAACCGTTGTTTTCGGCGCTGTTGAATATGACTTCACGCATGTCGTAGATATCCAAGCCGCCGGCCAGGCTGATATTGTCGTTGATCTTATAGGAGAGACTCGGCGAGATGGTGACTATCTCCAGCTTGCTCTTGGTTGGGATGGCTGAATCCACCGGATATCCATCTATAGGGGATGTATCGGTCGTTGCCGCTTCTATGAAGGTACCGGCCGGCCAATCGGTTTCGAGCCCGAAGGGGGCGTTCACAGCAAGGCCTAGGGACCAGGTTTCACTCAGTGTGGCATGGGCCGTTACCGCGGGGATGGCAACCGTATCGTTGGCGTCGCTGTCGACGAAACCCGAGCCTGTATTCACGGAGAGATCAGGACTGAGCAGCATGATGCCGAGTGCCGCCGAGTTGCCATCATGGAAGGACATTGCGGCCGGATTGTAGGCGATGGCGGCTTGCATATCATGATTGGCTACCAGGGCGTTCGAGACCGCAAGACCGGCCACATTCAGCTCGGGAATCGAAAAACCGGATGCCTGAGACGTTGTGTGAAAGGCAATCAGGGTCGTGCAGCAAGCAAGCGACAATAGTGATCGGGAAAAGGTATTATTATCCTGCATCAGTCACCTCCGTTGTGGTCTGCTGGGTTAATATTATTGTCTATCCGTGTCCATTCCGTTGAGATCGCAATGGAGAAATTTACGTGAGGCTAGAAGATATTGAGGCAAAAAGCCACTTCTTTTAGGGAGGCGACTGCCTATCACACCTGATGCCGGATGCCCGGTCTTTGGTAATATCCTTTTGCTGCCGTTCCCATAACCGGTCGAATTGTGATATAAACTGAATTTATCTCCATGAGAAACAAGTGATTAGGCGTCAACACAATGGCGGATCGTAGATTACAGGTTTTCCACACTGTCGCCCGACTGCTCAGCTTCACCAAGGCGGCAGAGACCCTCCACATGACTCAACCGGCAGTGACTTTCCAAGTTCGTCAGCTGGAAGAGTATTTCAACACCCGGCTTTTCGATCGCACCCACAACCGTATCAGCCTAACCGAAGCCGGAGAACGGGTCTACGACTACGCCGACCGCATATTCGATCTCTATAACGAGATGGAAAACTCGGTACGCGAAATGACCGGCGAAATCCGCGGTGCCCTGACCATCGGCGCCAGCACCACCATCGCCGAGTATATGCTGCCATCC
>JASFJY010000079.1:0-9423 GCA_050119415.1 Chromatiales bacterium
GCGTAAGCCGGCGTAAGAGGGGGCTTTTAGCCGCACATTGTCGGGTTACGCTGCGCTAATCCGACCTACATCCGAGCGAGAAGCCGCTTTATCCGCTCCGTCTAATCCGCTAGCGCCCCTTGCGTATCTGCAAGGGCCATTTCGTCATAATCCACCAGCTTGGCGATACGCTCGGCGAAGTGGTAGATGCGCTGCAGTTTGTCGATCAGTTCCACCTCCACCGTATAGGTGGGGAGACGGTTGGGGGCGTCGGCCACCAGACGGGTCGCCTGGTGGCTGGAGGCGGCCTCGAACAGTTGTTCCACGGTGGTGCGCATACCCAGTACCTCATCGGCCCGCGCCTTGTTGTGCAGTTTGACAGCGCGTACGGCCAGTTCCACTGCCTGTGCAATCTGGGTGTGCAGGTGCTGCAGCATGCGTTGGGTCTCGAGGCTGATTCTGAGTTGCTCCTGGATCATTTTGTGCCCCAGGTTGACCATGTCCCGCTCGATCAGGTCGGCCATGTTTTCCAGGTCGTTGATGATCGACATCAGTCTTAGCACGGAGGCGGACTGGTTTTCGGAACGCGTTTTGCGGCTCAGTCGGCCGAGGTAGCCGACGATATGGCTGTGCAGCACGTCCACCTTCTCGTCCATCTCGCGGATCTGCGACAACATCGGCTTGTCGAGCTTGAGGATGGCGTCGAGGATCTGATCCAGCATCTTTTCCACCTGGTTGCCGGCGCGGCTGATTTCGAGTCGTGCCATATCGAGTGCCAGGGAGGGGGTTTCCAGTAGCTCCTCGTCAAGATAGCGCGGCTTGGTGATGGGGGCCTCTTCCAGGGGCTTGTCCGGTACCAAGACCTCGACCAGACGTGCGAAGCTGCCGACGAAACCGATGAAAATCAGGGTGTTGGCCAGATTGAAGATAGTGTGGGCGTTGGCGATCTGGCGTGGTGCATCGGCCGCCAGTCTGGCGGCCTCGGGCAGATGGCTGGAGTTCGGCGAGATCAGCATGACGAATTCCGCCAGGTTCGGGATGAAGGCGAGCCAGACCAGTACTCCCGCCACATTGAAAAATACATGCACCATGGCGGCGCGCACCGCTTCGCGCGGTTTGCCGATGGAGGCGAGCAGGGCGGTGACACAGGTGCCGATATTGGCACCGAAAGCCAGCGCAATACCGGCCGGCAGGGTGATGAATCCCTGAGTGGCCATGACGATGACGATACCGGTGGTGGCCGAGGAGGATTGCACCAGCGCGGTGAAGAGGGCTGCGACGAGGATGCCGATGAAGGGGTTCTCCATCGTCACCATGAGATCGAGAAAGGGCTGATAGCTACGCAGGGGCGACATGGCGTCGCTCATGATCCCCATGCCGAAGAAGATCAGCCCCAGCCCCATCAACATAGCGCCGTAGTGACGCATCTGTTCCCGCTTCGAGAAGAAGAGGGCGCCGAAACCGACGGCTATCATCAGCATGGCATACTTGGCGATCTTGAAGGCGATGATCTGCGCCGTGACGGTGGTCCCGATGTTGGCGCCCATGATGACCCCGATGGATTGGGCCATGGACATCAGTCCGGCGGAGATGAAGCCCACCACCAGCACCGTGGTGACCGATGAGGATTGGATCACCGCCGTGACGAAAGCCCCGGTCAAGGCCCCCATGAAGCGGTTGGTGGTCAGCTTGGCGAGAACCACTTTCATGCGCTCGCCGGCCACTGCCTTGAGCGAACTGGCCATCTGTTCCATGCCGAAGAGGAACAGGGCCAGCCCGCCGAACAGCTGGATCGCCATCTTGCCCCAATCGGGTGTGGTCATTAGCGGATCGTCGGCATGGCCGCTGCCCCAGAACAGCATCAGGGCGATAAACGACAGCAGGGCGCTGATATGGGGTTTTTTCAGAAAAGTAGCTGCTTTGTCTCGATCGGACAGGCTCATGGTTTTACCAGGGTCACCGGCACAGGACAGAGGCGCGCCAGCTGTTCGGCCTTGGAACCCAGAAGAATGTGTTTTAGGCTTGAACGTCCCTTGTTGCCCAGCACCAGCATCTCCGGCGAGGTCTTTTCGATCACTTGCAGGACTTTGGTGACCGTCAGTCCGGAGACCAGCATCACCTCCGCCTTTTTGAGCACGGGCTTGAGCTCTACATGTGCCTCGATCTGCTGTTGCAGAAACTCATCCATCATCTCGCCGGCGACCTCTTCGAGCCGTTTGAGGCGTTTCTTTTCGCCCTTCTTAAGCTTCTTGTCGCTGTAGTAACCACCGGCTTGATCGTGGATTACGTGCAGTACGATAAGCCTGTCATCCAGACGCTTGCTCAGCTCGGCGGCATAGTGGAGCGCGCTGGCTGAGTGGTCGGAAAAATCGACCGCCGCCAGGATCGCCGGTCGCTGTTCCTCATCGGCCATCAACCACCCCCACCGCTGTCGTGATTCTTGAGGCGATGCTTGAAGTGGTACATCAGCTTTTCGCGCATACGTTTCTCTTTATGCTTTTTCGCCGCATGCAGGCGCCGTTCTGCCACCCCGATCAGGGTCTCCTGGCAGTTGAGCGATTTGTCCTCTTCGGAGGGGACACGCCGCTGATAACTGCCGTCCTGCTGCATGTCCCAGGCCGCATGCTTATCGCCGAGCTGGACGTCGAGGATCAGCCGCAGCTCTTGGCGCAGGGCCGGGGGTTCCACCGGTGTCAGCACTTCGACCCGCTCCATCAGGTTGCGCCGCATCAGGTCGGCGGAGCCGATGAAATACTCCTCATCGCCGCCGTTCTGGAAATAGGTGATGCGGGCATGCTCGAGGAAACGTCCGACCACGCTGACCACGCTGCCGGTTTCGCTCAGGCCCGGGATGCCGGGGCGGAAGCGGCAGGTGTCCCTGACGATCAGCTGCACCTTGACGCCGGCCTGGGTCGCCTTGTAGAGGGCCTTGACAATGTCCTTGTCCTCGAGTGCGTTCATCTTCATCTGGATCAGGCCGGGCAGTTCGGGGGTATGCACCTTGATCTCGCGCTCGATCTTGTTGAGCAGGGACTGCTTCAGGTTGTAGGGCGCGGCCAGGATCTTGCGGTAGCTGGGGGGTGGGGAGTAGCCGGTCAGGTAGTTGAAGAGTTCGGTCAGGTCCTGGCCGATATCCTCCTCGCAGCCCAGCAGGCCCAGATCGGTATAGAGGCGGGCAGTGCCGGCATGGTAGTTGCCGGTACCGATGTGGTAATAGCGGCGCAGCTGGGAGTAGTCCTTGCGGATTACCATGATCAGCTTGCTGTGGGTCTTCAGACCGATTACGCCGTAGGTGACATGGATGCCCGCCTGCTCCAGGCGCCGCGCCCAGCGGATGTTGGCCGCCTCATCGAAACGGGCCTTTAGCTCCACCAGCACCGCAACCTGCTTGCCGTTGCGCGCCGCCTTGATCAGGGAGTTGAGCACATTGCCGTCGGCGGAGGTGCGATAAAGGGTCATCTTGATGGCCAGCACCTTGGGATCTTCCGCCGCGGTGCGCAGAAAGCGCTCCACCGTGGTGTTGAACGACTCATAGGGGTGCTGCAGCAGCAGTTGGCCCTGGTCGCGAATGATATGGAAGATATTACGCCGATCGTGGGCCAGTTGGGGATGGTCGACCGCGTGGTGGGGCTTGTCCCGCAGTTCGGGGATATTCAGCGCCGCCAGTTCGAAGAGATCCTTCATCCCCATCATGCAGCCGACTTCGAAGACGTCCTGGTTCTCGTTCAGACCCAGCTCCGCCGCCAACATGCCGCGGTGGGTCGGATTCATGCCCTTCGATATCTCGAGTCGGACGATGGGTGCGAAATGGCGTTCCCGCAGCTCGATTTCAATCATCTCCAGCAGGTCGTTGGCCGACTCCTGGTCCAGTTCCACATTGGCGTTGCGGGTGACGCGGAACAGATCGCAAGACTCGATCTCCATGCCGGGGAAAAGCATGTCGAGGTTGTTGGCGATCAGGTCGTCGAGGGTGACGAAGGTGTTCTCCTCGCCCACCTGGATCATGCGCGGGGAGACATCCTTGCTCACCGGCACCTTGACTCTGGCCATGTGCACATCGTGGCCACCGGGGAAGCGCAGGGTGACCAGCAGATTGAGGGTCAGATTTGAGATGAAGGGGAAGGGATGGCTCGGATCCATCGCCAGGGGCGTGAGCATGGGGAAGATGTTCTGGCGGAAGTGCTCGCGCAGCTGGTGCTGTTGCGCTTCACTGAGATCCTCATACCGGCTGATCTTGATCTCGGCATCGCGTAGTCGTTGCAGCAGTTCGCTGTAGGTCTTCTGCTGTTCCTGCTGCATCTCCCGAATAACCTCATGGCATTCGACCAGCTGCTGAATCGGGGTGCGACCGTCCACCGTCGGGGTGATTACCCCCGCAGCCACCTGTTGTTTCAGGCCGCCGATGCGTTTCATGAAAAACTCATCCAGGTTGTTGCTGACGATGGAGAGGAATTTAACCCGCTCCAGCAGTGGGTTGCGCGCCTGCGCCGCTTCATCGAGCACACGCCGATTGAATGCCAACCAGGTCAACTCCCGGTTGAGATAGAGTGAGGGATCGTTGAGGTCGTATTCGGGCGGGGTCGGTACGGCCTCGGTTGGGAGCAGTTCGGAGCTCGGGGAAGTGGGGCTGGCTTGTGACATAGGGCTGGTTTGTGACATATCGGCTTTACAAAATCGGGTAAGGTTCGGGCCTGACTGGCCAATTCTTTAATTATAAGCTTTGTTGCGGCTAACGACATGTGCTCGGGCGCGTTCAGCCTGGGGCGGTTACACTTTGTACCTGGTTTATATTCCAAAATACAAAGCAAAAACCTTAAATTCGTTTATTTTCGAAGCGACCGGGTGAAATATTCGGGTTAAAAAGGCGTTTTGCTCAGAATCTTTCTACGAATTACAGGGAATCAGCGGAAAAAATCGGCATCCTTGATCTTGAAATTCTCCAGGCGATTCATCTGATCCAGCAGGGTCAATAGAAAACCTTTGCTGCTGATACGTCCCAATCCGCCGCCGGCACAGTAGCGCTCTCCGAACGTTTGACAGTTATCGATGCGGCCCTGGGGGCCATAAATCAGTCCCGGCATTGGGTCGCCGCTGTGGCAGCCGGTGTTGCTGTCGGTGGAGTGGTCACCGGTGACGCCGATCACCAGCGATTCGTCCAGCAGCGGCGCGATGGCGTCATCGATGCGGCCGAGCAGATCACGTTTGGCGACTGGGTCGAGGTCGTGGGAACAGATGTCGGGCCCTTTGATGTGCAGGAACACCAGGTCATGCTCCTGTAACGCCAGCCGGGTCGCTTCGACCTTTTTCGTCAGATCGGTGTCAGGCAGGGCGGTGAAGGCGGGGTCACGATAGAGGGTGTAGCCGAAGAGGGCGCCGAGACCGAGCACGGTCTGCTCACCGGAGATCACGGCGGCGCTGAGCTTGAAGTGCTGCAGCAGGGTCTTGAGCTTCGGCAGTTTGCCGGGGCTACGACAGATCACCCCATTGGCCGGCGGCAGGCCCTGAGCGACGCGCTGCTGGTTGATCGGGTGTCGATCAAACAGCTCGTGAATCTGTTGCGTGAAGCGGTTGATCGCTGCGGCTGTGCGCGCGGCGTGCGCATCGTTCTCTTGCAGGGGGCGGCAGGGCAGGAGACCTTTGTGGCGATAGTGATTGCCCGGGTCGGTATTGCTGATACTGGTCGAGAGATTGTCGCCGCTGAGTTTGAGCACCAGCCGATGTTGGGTGGCCGGATGCAGACTGGCGCGGATGCCGTCGCCCAGATCCAATTCGCCGACCTGCGCCGTCAGGTGCTCGAAACCGTCGTTGTTGCGCCCGGCGCGCCGGTCGAGGATATCGAAGCCCTCACCCGTGTTTTTCAAGGTGGCGAAGTTGCAACGGATATAGAGGGCGCTCTCCTCCGGGCTGAAGCCGATGCCGGCGGCCTCGACCGGTCCGCGGGGGAGTTTCAGGGCGGCGCGCAGGGGTAGTCCGAAGAGTAGGCTGATGCCGGTATGGGTGGCGACCGGCATACCCGGCGAGAGCGGATCGATCAGGCCGCACTGGCCGGCGCTGGCGAGCCGGTCCATGTTGGGCGTCGCCGCCGCCTCAAGGGGCGTCATGCCGCCAAAGCCCGGTATGCCCCGGTCGCCGAATCCATCGATGATGACCATCAGGCCTTTGTAGGTGTTCAAAGCGGCGCTACCCCTGTCATTGCCCAAAGACCTCACTCGCCCTGGCGTTGAAGCCTACTCGCAGGGCATCGATGATGGCGTGCATGGCCCGGTCGGTGGTCTTCTCTTTGTCGTTGTTTTCGAGGATCTGCATGGCGCTGTTGTCGGCTTCGGAGAGCAGGTAGGACTGCAGCGCCCAGATGCGCTCGAAATTGGAGAGATACTTGCTCTGTGTACTGCGCTCAGGCGCGGTCACGCCCCGTCCCTGCAGGTGACGCTTGAGTTTGTCCTGCTTCAACACCGCCAGCATCACCGGTACAACCGCCGCGTCGGTGACCGAGTGAAAACGCTCGATCAGCCCCGGGTGGATATGCACGCCTTCAACGATCAGCGAGACCCGTTCTTTCAAGGCCCGTTGAATCACCGCCTCAATGGGCACGGAGACCAGCTCCGACTGATGCAGATAACCGTTGACCATCATCCTCTCGGTGACACTCGAGGCCTGCTTGTAGGCGGGCATTTCGCGCCAGGCGTTGAAGGAGGAGGTGTGCAGCGCCGGCAGCAGCCGTTCCGGGATCAGCATGCGCATCACCTCGCGCAGCATGTCGGTCGACTGGGTGCGGATGATGCCGAGTCGGTGGGCGACCTCGGTGGCGATGGTGCTCTTGCCGCAGCCGGTGGTGCCGCCGATCAGCATAATCAGTGGCTTTTGGCTCCGCTTGTAATCGATCCAGACCAGATAACGGGTCGCCACCTCCTTGTTGAAGTGCCGCTTCAGCGCGTCGTAGGTCAGGTGCCCGACATGGTCGCTGTCGACCACCGGCTGGTGTGCATCGGCGAGCTGCTGGTAGACCGATTGGGTGATCAAGTTGGCCTTGTCCGTCGCCAGGCCGGTCGAGGTGAGGCTGCGTCGATGCTCCATCCGTGAAAAGGGTAGAGTCTGCCCCGACCGGTAACCTATCATTATCTGCGAGGACGGCGCGTAATGCTCGTAGACCTCGAATACTTCATGTGCCTTCTGCTTGTGCAGTTCGGCCAGCACCAGGCGGCGCAGCTCATGGGTGGTAAGGTTGGATTTACTGTTGATCCGCTGCCGTATTTCACTGGCCAACTGGTAGGCGTCGTCAAACGCCATACCGGCATCGGTCAGGGAGCGGGTCAGAATCCCCCGTAAAAAAGGGGTGGTGGTGCCTTCGCTAGAGTCGGTGATTAAAGTCTTTGCCATATCAGTCCCTTATCTCCCGCATGATATCGGGAGAACACAGGCCTCTATATTTGACGATTACTTCGCTGGCGTCCAGTTTAGTCGGTGTCCGCCTCGTTCCAGACATAGATCGCTTCGGCCTTGTTGCCGGGTGGGCTGTAGTGGAGCTGTTTGCATAGCGACCTGACCAGCACGATGCCCCGGCCGCTGAAAAGCGTCTCCGGGATCGCTTGTGACACCACTGCGTTGCTGTCAAAACCACGACCGCTGTCCTCAACCTGAATCACCAGGCAGCCCCCGCGGTGCCGATTGTGCAGGCGCAGGCCGATGCGGATCTCGCCTTCGGTGAGTGATTGCAGACGCTGTTCGCGATGCTGGAAATAGCGGGTGAAGCCGTCTTCACCCTGTTTCAGGTTGGAATCGAGCTGCAGGATGCCATGGTCCAGGGCGTTGACATAGAGTTCGGTCAAAATGGTGAAAAGAGTCCGACGATGTGCGTGCAGGTCGGCCGTTTCCTGAATGGAGTGGATCAGAATCGGTACCGGATCGGCATTGCGTAGCTGGCTACCGCGCAGGCTGAGCTGAAACTCGATAGCGTCATCCCGCCCTTGTGCCAGCAGGGCCTCCAACTGGTCCGGCTTGTTGTGCTCCCGGCCCGGCACCAGGTTGGTATCCTCTTCCTTGACGATCGGTGCGAGCCGTCTCATGGATTGGATGTCGGGCATAGGAATCCCGGGGTTGTACAGCCACTACATAACTCTACTCCCTCTCCCTCTCCGGGAGAGGGCTGGGGCGAGGGGGTCAAAAACGCAAATGTTCCCGGATACTCTATTAAATATAGCGGCGATGGGATTTAAAACTTTATCCTTGACGGGCCGGAGCCGCCTGCGCAAGATGAAGCGCCAGTCCGGCCAAGGAAACCGCCCGCGGTGACGCAACCTTCACTGACAATCGTCTATCCGAATGAAGAGACGGCCCTGTTGACCCTGGGTGGCGACTGGACGCTGGCCGAGAGTCGGCTGGAGTGGTCGGATTTTCGCTATGAGCTGGATCAGCGCACCTCGTTGCGCCGGTTGCAGCTGCAGGGCCAGGCATTGGGGGCCTGGGACAGTCGCCTGCTGACCCTGCTTCAGGGGGTATGCGACTTTGCCGAAGAGAAGGGGATGGGCGTGGATCTCAGCGCCTTGCCGAAGGGCGTCACCCGGCTGCTCCAGCTTGCCCGCGCCGTACCCGAACGCGCCGGCACAGGCAAGGCGAAGGAGGCTGCCTCGCTGCTTCATCGTGTCGGGGAATCGAGCCTCGACGTATGGCGGGAGCTGCAGCAGTTCAATGAGTTTATCGGCGAATTGGCGCTCTCCTTCGGGCGAGTGCTGACGGGACGGGCCAGATTCCGCCGCATCGACCTGTTGCGCTTCCTGCAGTCGGCCGGTCCCGAGGCGTTGCCGATCGTCAGCCTCATCGGTGTTCTGGTGGGGGCGGTGCTCGCCTTCGTCGGTGCGGTGCAGCTGCAGATGTTCGGCGCCGAGATCTATGTGGCCAACCTGGTCGGTCTCGGCTCGGTGCGTGAGATGGGGGCCATGATGACGGCCATTATTATGGCCGGCCGTACCGGATCGGCCTACGCCGCCCAGCTCGGCACCATGCAGGTCAACGACGAGATAGATGCCCTGAGAACCTTCGGCATCTCGGTGATCGATTTTCTTGTGCTGCCGCGCACCCTGGCGCTGCTGATCATGCTGCCCCTGCTAACCCTCTGGGCCGATGCGCTGGGCATCCTGGGCGGCCTGTTGGTCGGCGTGTGGGTGCTTGATATCAGCCTGCTGGAGTATCTGATCCAGACCCGCGACTCGATGGGGCTGGGGGACCTCTCGGTCGGCTTGATCAAGAGTCTGATCTTCGCCCTGGTGATCGCCATGTCGGGCTGTCTGCGCGGTCTGCAGAGCGGCCGCAACTCCTCTGCTGTGGGGCATGCCACCACCTCGGCGATGGTCACAGCGATCCTGCTGATCGTCATCTGGGACGCCATCACCACCATTCTCTTCAATCGCTTGGGTATCTGAGCCATGGGAGAGGCCGCCTTAAAGGAAA
>JASFJY010000080.1:0-9366 GCA_050119415.1 Chromatiales bacterium
TATACCGCCCGGCGTACGGGGCGAGCACCTCGACCAGCCCATCCCCTCACTCGGCGATACAAGAGTGCAGTTGCTCGACGAGTCCAACTATACCGCCGAACGTAATGGACAGGCTTATCGGGTGCTCGAGCGCAGCTACGGCCTCTACGCCTATCAGACCGGCAAGCTAGAGATTGCCCCTATAGCGTTTCGCGGCCGCAGTGGTGGGCGCTCCCTTTTCAGTCTGTTCGACGACCCCTTCAATACGCCCATGCAGAATAGCCGCCACGTGCGCGCGAAATCGAATCCGGTTTCACTACAGATAAAACCGATCCCCGACAGCTTCACGGGTCAGCACTGGCTGCCCGCAAGAAATATCCAGTTGGTGGAGACCGGCATCGACGTCAACAGCCCGGTCGTCGCCGGTAAGCCGCTGACCCGCCGCATTATGCTAATCGCCGATGGCCTGATCTCTTCCCAGTTGCCGGCGCTCAACCCACAGGTGCCGGACACCGTCAAGGCCTACGAGGAACGACCGCAACTACAGGATACGCCACGCCGAACCGGTATCAGCGGCAGCCGCGAGAGCGTGGTCACGCTGATCCCAACTCGGGCCGGTGAGGTCACCCTGCCGACAATCGAGATTCCCTGGTGGAACACGGAAACCGGTAAACAGGAGATTGCCCGACTCCCCGAAGTGACGTTGAACGTAATAGCGGCAGCCATTAGCGACTCCCCGACTGTCGGGCAAGCCACTCAATCCCAAACCACGGACACGCCGGTGAGCCAGACGCAAGAACCGGTGACGCCGTCACGAGTGGACGAGGCTGATGAAGTTCATTGGCTGGTCTGGCTGTTGGCGGCGGCCTGGCTCGCTACACTGGCGGGCTGGTGGCTCTCACACCGACAACGCCGGCTGCTCCCAAGCGCCCGCGAAACCGCAACATCACCCTCCGATTCCGCTGATCAATCCCTGAAAGCCGTCATCGACGCCCTGATCGAGGCTTACCGCGCGGAAGATGCACAGGCGGCACGAGAGGCCTGGCTGCGTTGGGGCCAATGCCGTTGGCCGCAAAATCCGCCCAACAACCTGACCCGTCTTGCCGGGCGCTGCCCTGCGGAGGTGGCGGAGGCGGTCATCACACTGGAGAAGGCGCTCTACAGCCCTGATATCGAATCAGGATGGGCCGAAGCCTTCGATCCTCTATGGTTGAAAAACAACACGGAACAGTCCTCATCCACCCAGTCGACCAATGAGCAACTTTTGCCCCTTAATCCTTAGCCCTCCTCCAAACCACCATAATCGAAAGTGATCTCCTCATGGGCCTCGATATCCCGCAGGGCATAGAGATCAAAGCCGTCGAACTCGGCGTTGCCCTTGTCCTGATGATTGAGATATCGCAGTAGATTGCGCCCGCTGCGGCCCACCGCTGGCCGGCCTTCTTCGTAGACCCACAGAACATAGGTGCCGTCTCGTTTGGCGGTGGGTCCCTCATAGGTGCCGATATACTCACCTTTGGAGATGTCGACTTTGGCGAAAAGGCCATTGCCATGAATCGGCGAAGGCGCACTATAGACAATATTCCCGAGACGCCGTTTAGTAGTTTTTTTCATACTTCATTCCAATATTTTCACTCTGTAAATTCACCGGCGTGGGACAACTGTCGCCATAGACCGCCATGATCGCGCGCAGCTCCTTCAGCACCATCTGGCACGCCAGGTCGTCCAATCCCTTGAGTTCAGGCAAAATCTCACCCCGCTGCAAAAATAGGATATCCTGCCGCACAGAACGGCACCCTTTCTGACAGATAGCCTCAATGCACGCTTCTATCTGTTTGCTTTGCATGGCAACGCTCCATCTCAAGCAATAGTGGTGTATTAGTGTTTACTCATGTGCCTATACGGTACCGGGAACCATAGCGCTATTCAAATTTCTAACAAGATTCAATAGGATTGCCTGCAAACAAACTTCATTTCAATAAGGTACCAATATGTCCTTGATCAAACGCTTGCTGATACCCCTTCTTGTCGTCGTCCCCAGTCTGGCCTGTGCCGAATGGGGTGAGGGTTGGGATCCGGTCGACCCACCAGTCGCCACCTCCGTACCAGAGGGTAAGGTGGAAGTGGTCGAGTTTTTCTGGTACGGCTGCGGTCACTGTTACACCATGGAACCGGAACTCGAGGCCTGGTTGAAAAAGAAACCGGAAAATGTTGTCTTCAACCGGGTCCCCAGCCCCCTCAATCCCCGCTGGGCGGTCCATGCCCAGTTCTTCTATGCCGCTGAGGCACTGGGCGTCAACGAACAGCTACACAAACCGCTGTTCGAAGCTATTCAAGTCAAAAGGCGCAAACTCTTCGACAAACAATCGCTCATTGACTTCGCCGTGGAACAGGGCGTCGACCGGCAGAAATTCACCGATGCCTGGGACTCCTTCGGAGTCTATGTAAAGGTGCAGCAGGCGCGCAAACTGGGCCAGAGCTACGGCATCAACGGAGTACCGGCAATCGGCATTCACGGCAAATATGTGACCAGCGGCAGTCTTGCCGGCACTTACAGCAAGATGTTCGAAATCGTCGACGAGTTGGTTGCCCAAGCCGCCAATCCGACCCCCTGATCCGCTTAAGGATTCGGTTAGCTCGAATGCTTCATTCGGGCTAGCCAGGATCCCTTGCCCTGCAGGAACTGCATATATCTGGGGATAAAATCCCCCACCACTGAACGCTGCAGGCTCGGCCTGGCCAGCAACTGCTTGGCCCAGGCCGCCACCAGCGCGGATAGACTTCGTCCAGATAATCGAGTATCACGGCCGACTCGAACAACACTTCCTCGCCGATCAGTAACAGCGGAACCTTGCCGAAGGGAGATCGCGCTTTGAACCAGGCCGGCGGGTCGTCCAACTCGATGTATTCCAGATCGTATACGACACCTTTCTCTTCGAGAGTGATAACGGCCCGCTGAACGAAGGGACAGAGCTTGAAACTGACCAGTTTGATGATCATCAGCCTCACTCGGTGGGATTGGGCAGAATTTCGATTTGCCCCCCTTCAGGAACGAAAAGCCTGAGATTTCTGACACAGATGAACGCTGAAAAACGTAATAGACAGCCTATAAACTAAAATCTACAATCATATTTACTTTTTGAACAGTCAGTTAGCTCTTTTTCTACTGTTTGATCGTCAACCCAAATAACCAAGGAAAAGCGAATGGATTTACATTTCATCGATAAATGGTTATTTTGTGACAGAGTTGGCGTTCTCAAGCATATTAGAGTATCTCATAGGTGCATATACAGAAACGACTGGCTATGGAACAATTGTTCCTTGACAGTTTCTCCACTGTCGCATAGACACCTACATCCCCTTAAGCGGACACAGACTGTCGAGATGTTCTACCGTCCCCGTATTCATTCTAAAATAACACATTGCCACACAGATTTGGCATGGTCGGTGCTACATACTAAAGAGTGATCCAGATTGGACGACATAGTAATGACTCTGATCTCATATGTAATTGTGAGCAGCTATTAAAAGCGTTTTAGACATGTTGAACATCAATCGCATTGGCTTAAGAATTCCAGATCAGCTACCGCCCAATGGCAAGCCTTTTTTTCTCAATGACAAAGAGCTTTCTAGCTGGGTCGAGCAGTTACCGGTCGCCAACGTTGGCGAAACTTCCAAGCAGATCTTCAGAGCACTGCGCGAATTCAACCGCACCCAGGCACCCAGTAAACGCCGCCTGCAGAGTGTGGATTTCTTTCACCAACCTCTGAGCTATATCGCCACCAACCTAAGCAAACACTACATGGGCAGCGGCTTCCCGCTCAGCGATAAGTCCTATAAGATCGCCGGATTGAACCGGGAACTGCACAGCGGCATGGCAACCGCCTATAAATCCGCCATCATCGACCTGTTGATGGAGAGTCAAGGCAAACCAGATCGCAAGCAGTTGGTACAGGCAATCCATCGCTGCATGAGCTATCTCTCGCGGGTGATACTACTTTCGGTGCTGGTCTACGATCCCTATCCGTTACGAATCTGGCGTGAACTTCATGTGTTGCACCGCCTTGCCTGTCGCTACGATGTCGAATCGATCCAGGTCGACGATCCCATCGACAGTCAAGGTAGATCCTCCAGTGTCGATGAGTCCTATCGCCGCTGTATCCTCTTCTCCCTGGCATCCCCCTACAAGATACGGCAAAAAGACAATCTGATGGTCTTTGATGCCCTGCTTGAATGGAGTCATCTGGCGAAAATCTACAGTTACGATAACGCACCGGAAGAGAGCACCATCATCATCTGTCAGGACAGCGACCTGGCACCCAGCCACGAAATCTCCGCGGTGGAAACTGAGAACAAGCATCTGCTGAAAATGGACGCCAGTGTTCTGATCACGCAACTGCGGGAGCAGTTCGGTGACAGTCGGCCGGAAACGAGCCGCCTGCAGGGTATCAGCGCCCTCGACACCGGCTTGGTTAGGCAACTGATCAAGCTATGGTCTAAAGCGCAGAAACGGGCATTCGTCCGCACCAGGCTCAATTTTGAATTGAGAATCGCAGTGGGATTGCGCTCGATTCACAAGTTGATCTCACTTGGCAATGATCCGGAGAAACCGGCTGAAAAACAGCAAGAGGAAGGTACCTGGATCGAGAGTGCTTTTGCCGTAGGACACAACCAATTGAAGACCTCACCCCACTTCTCCCTCCTACCGGTGGAGAACAACCACTACAACCCTAGACGGGGGGATTTTGAGAATTTCGGTCCCAACTCCCGTGATTTCGACGGGCTGGAGGAGGCGGCACCACAAATCTGGGACGAGGTTCCCAAAAAACTTGCCGAGCCAGCCACCAACACCTTCAAAACCCTCAACGAAAGCGCCGGCGGTTACTGCCTCGACTGGTCGGGGGAACAGATTCCCAAAATACAGGTCGGCGAACTGATCGGTGTGCAGTCCGCTATGTCGGCCAACCAGTTTGGTGTCGGCATTGTGCGCTGGATGCGCCGCACAGAAGATGAGCGACTCCAGGTGGGTGTGCAGATGATCGCGCCCAACGCTATGGCGGTCAGCGCCCGGGAGGAGAAGAACAAACGAAGCGAATCCTATGATTGCCTGCTGTTGCCTGAAGTGGGCACCTCCGGTCAGCCGACTAGCTTCATCTGTCCTTCATATCCCTTCAAGCTGGGTAACCAACTGCAGGTCAACGAAGGTGAGAACCTGCGTGATATCAAGCTAACCCGATTACTGGAATCCAATGGCGCCATCTCCCAATTCCAGTTCGTCTATCTGGATCATGACGACCTACCGGAACAAGAGGCGTCTGATGAAGGGTTCGGAGACGACACCGACTTTGACAACCTCTGGTCGACGCTCTAGTCCGGGCACTTCAGCCGCCCCGTTGTAATTACGGCTGAACACGACATATTTGGTTGCCGGGTTAATCATTCAGAAGCCGGCTTTTTCGTACCAACGTTTAGCCTCTTCTGGATCCTTCTCCACGCCCCGACCCTCCTCATAGAGCATGCCAAGCGTGGTCTGGGATCCGGCAAGCCCCTGCTCGGCGGCCCGCCTGAACCACTCCACCGCCTTGGGCGGATTCTGCTCCACACACTCGCCTTCGAGATACATAAAACCCAATCCATGTTGCGCCATCGGGTGTCCGGCCTCCGCCGCGGCCTTCATGAATTTATAGGCCATCAGCTCGTTAACCACCATACCCAGGCCACCCTGGGCCATGATCGCCATACGGTACTGTGCCTCACTGCTCCCCGCTTCGGCGAGTGGCGAGAGCAGAGTTGCTGCACGAGAGAAGTTCTTACCCTCGAAGGCGGCGATGCCGCTGCTCAGTTCGAAATCCATACGTTCATCGGACGTTGTCATGGCTACTGGCTCTCTCTACTTATGGTGGTCTGACTAGGTTCTCTTCCATTTGTTGAGTCTTAGTACGAATCGGCATCCGGTTTTTGATCCAAGCAGTCGGTTCTTATAACACCCATTTAAGACAATAACTCCCTTCCGCTTCCCATGGGATATCTTCCGCCATGGCCGAATTTGGCAGGATACCCTATTACTGCCTTAGTCAACAGACTCCCATGCCGCACCACAGCTGCTACTATTTATCAAGAACAGATCTCACCTCAATGTCGTGTTAGGGAACTTTTGCTTAAAATGTAAAGCTAACGACTATGCACATGCACTACGCCTTACTCCTGGCCCTGTCGTCTCTCCTGTTCAGTTCCTGCATTGTTGCCGCAACAACCGATGAACACCACATCACCTCCGACCTAGCGGATCAACGTGTCCTCTTCCTGCTGGCCGAGCAAACACTTGAAGCCAACGATCTGGCCACCTTCCAACAACTCAAAGGCCGGCTCTCCGACTATCCATTGCTCCCCTATCTGCAGTATCAGGAGATTGCCAGCACTCTGAAACTGCAGACCCCCGACAGCATCCGTACGGCACTCAAGGAACTCAATGGGACGCCGCTGCAAAACCGCCTCCTTAACAGTTGGTTGGCTCTGCTGGCTGACAAAGGATTCTGGTACAGCTACCTCAGTTTCTCCAAACCCGGCGGCAGCGTCGAGAGACAGTGCCATCATCTTCAGGCAAAGATCAAAACCGGCAAGCGTCAGCAAGCCTTCACCTCGGTACCGAAACTGTGGCTTAGCGGCACCTCACAGCCCAGCGCCTGTGATCCGGTATTCGATGCCTGGATCGCCGCAGGAGAGCTGACGCAAGATCTGGTCTGGCAACGGGTAGCGCTGGCCATGAAGCGAGGCAAGACGCGCCTCGCCAACTACCTCAAGCGCTTCCTCAGCCCCCAGGAGAGCCGATGGATCGAACAGTGGCTTAAACTCTACAACGACCCCGGCCGAGTCACCCGTTTATCGACCGCGGACAATCATCCGATGCTGGACGATATGGCGGTACAGGCAGTTCAACGGCTGGCCTGGCGAGATGTCGATGCCGCCTATACGGCCTGGATCAAGCTGTCGCGGGATCTGGCTTTCTCCGACTGGCAACACCTTCAGGTCGCACGCAGCCTGATGGGCCAGCTCTCAAGACAGGAGAGCCAACTGCAAAACCATCAGATCACCGCCCTACTGCCCAAGCAGTATCTTCATCTCGACAGCACCCTGGCTGAAAAACAGCTGCAATATGCCTTGCAGAGCGGTGACTGGCAGCTGGTGCTGGTAACGATTGAGGGCCTGCCGAAACCGGACCAGCAACATGAACGTTGGCGCTACTGGAAGGCCCGTGCTCTGATCAGCCAAGGCAAAGCCGGGGCTGGCGAGGAAATTCTGAAAGTGCTGTCGGACGACCGCAGTTATTACGGTTTTCTCGCTGCACAGCGGTTGGGAGACCAGCCAAAATTGCAGCATGAAAGGCTAGACGCCGAGACTAACCTGATGCAACGGCTGCTGCAAGACCCCGCTTTGCAACGCGCACGAGAACTCCATCATCTGGGCCGTTGCTTAGCCGCGCGACGGGAGTGGAACCTCGCCATGCGCCAACGTTCTGACGATGAGTTACGAGCCGCCGCCCGGCTGGCCGAGCAGTGGGACTGGCCTTCGCAAGTGATCCTCACTTTGGCCAAGTTGCGTCAATGGAACGACTTGGAGTTACGCTTCCCTCTTGCCCATCAGCACAAAATCACCGCTCTGGCACAGGATGCCGGAATCGATAAGGCCTGGATTTACGCCATCATGAGGCAGGAAAGCGCTTTCATGCAGGACGCCAAATCCCCGGTGGGTGCCCGTGGCCTGATGCAACTGATGCCGAAAACCGCCGAGTCCGTGGCCAAGGAACTGCAGCTTGCTATCAGCGATCCCGATGAACTCTACCAGCCTGAACTCAATCTCAAACTGGGCACCCGTTATCTCAACAAGATATTCCGGCGCCTGCAGGAGAATCCGGTGCTAGCTACAGCCGCTTACAATGCCGGACCCAGGCGTGTCGTGAACTGGCTGCCGAAACAGGCTCAAGCCGCCGATATCTGGATCGAGACCGTGCCCTTTCGAGAGACACGTGAATACCTCAAGCACGTGCTTGCCTATACGGTAATCTATAACTATCGATTGGGAGAAGATCCAAGCCGGCCGCAGTCTGTCTGGTTACGGCCGATCAAGGCTTCGAGTGCTGACGAAAGCACCGAGCCGATCTCCGGGGTCTGAAGAGACCGGATGAAAAATTCGGGCTAGATAAGATCGGTCGTCTCAGTGACGAAGTCCTTATAGGCTTTTTTACCGCTCAGTTTCTCCTTCACGCGGCCTATCAGTTCAGTGTCGGTGACCACTTCGTAAAAGGTCTCGCTCTCCTCGTCAGGAGTGACGAGTTTGCCCTCAATCCAACGTTTGAGTCTGGCTTCTCGTACCACCAGCCAGTGGGAACTTCCGAGTCTATCCATGAAACGCCCCACATGATAGTGATGGACCTCCCCTGAGCGGCTGTGCAGGCGGACTTTGTGCAACACCATTTCCGACTTCAGTTTATTGAACGCCGGGAAGTCGAGTTCGATACCGTTCACGTTGTAGCGTAGTAAACCGCCGCTGCCGCCTGTTTCACCCCTGTCCTTGCGTATCACTTCAACGCGATGGCGACGACTCCGGCGCCAGCTGGTGTCCTGGCGCAGTTCAGAGGAACAGGAAGAGAGCCGGTCGGCCTGATTGATGGCCGGCGAGATCGTGATTTTACGCCGTTCGTCGTAGAGATAGGCCGGCGCATCCGCGCAAAAGGCGATACCCAGTCCGAGTTCGAGCTTGGGTAGCTCATAGGCCCGATTCTGGTTGTTTTGCGCCTCCATCACCGAGAGTATCTTGCGCGCCAGACCGCAGGCATTGGCCACGGCCATCCCCTGAGTGCTAAGCCCTCCGGCCTCCTGCACTGTCAGAATCAGAGCGTCCCCTTCGACGAACACCTTCTGTGCGCCAAAACGCTCCTGAAGTTTGGTGATCGGGTCAAAGAAGCTCATGCTGAAATGGGTCGCGGGATTAAGTCGCTTCTCCACCAGCTGGCGCGTGATTTCAGTAGAGCCGCGCACATCGGCTTTGAGGATCGCGTGAGCCTTGATCTTTTGTAACTCGTCATCCTGATCCCGGCGGAGGCGAAATTCGTAGAGCCTACCGTTGTCGCGCGAGAGTTTGATGCTTTCGGTATCCTGCAGTATGTGCAGACGACTCATCTGCTGATAACTGTAGTAAGCCAGCTTGAGATCGCGCCGAAAGGTCAGGAAATCCTTCAGGTAACGGGTCGCGTAAGTCTGCTTCTTGTCTCTCGGCATGCGCTTTATGTAGCTCAACACCACATCCAGGGCCTTGATGGCGGCAGCCCCTTTATCCGCAGTTGAGATCAGCCCTTTGCTGAGAGCCTTCTTGGGCAACTGCCCGGCCAGA
>JASFJY010000081.1:0-9302 GCA_050119415.1 Chromatiales bacterium
ATCGAGACCCCCGAGGGACCCAACATCGGTCTCATCAATTCACTGGCGGTCTATGCCCGTACCAACAAGTTTGGATTCCTAGAGACCCCCTACCGCAAGGTGGAGGACGGCAAGGTTACCGATCAGATCGATTACCTCTCCGCCATCGAGGAGGGGCGTTACGTGATAGCCCAGGCTAACGCCTCTATCGACGACAAGGGCAGACTGGCGGATGAACTGGTCTCCTCTCGCTACCAGAACGAGTTCACCCTCTCCACGTCCGACAAGGTGCAGTACATCGACGTCTCGCCCAAGCAGATCGTCTCGGTGGCGGCCGCGCTCATCCCCTTTCTCGAGCACGACGATGCCAACCGCGCGCTCATGGGCTCCAATATGCAGCGCCAGGCGGTGCCGGTGTTGCGTGCAGAGAAGCCGCTGGTCGGTACCGGTATCGAGCGCGTGGTGGCGGTCGACTCCGGTGTCACCGTGGTGGCCAAGCGTGGTGGCGAGATCGAATCGGTCGACGCGGCCCGCATCGTGGTGCGTGTGAACGATGACGAGACCGAGACCGGTGAGCCCGGTGTCGATATCTACAACCTGACAAAATATACCCGTTCCAACCAGAATACCTGTATCAACCAGCGTCCGCTGGTCAATGTGGGTGATGTCATCGCCCGCGGCGATGTACTGGCCGACGGCCCCTCCACCGACTTGGGCGAGCTGGCCCTGGGTCAGAATCTTCGGGTCGCCTTCATGCCCTGGAACGGCTACAACTTCGAGGACTCCATCCTCATCTCCGAGCGCGTGGTGGAGGAGGATCGCTTCACCTCCATCCATATCGAGGAGATGACCTGCATGGCCCGTGACACCAAGCTGGGTCCGGAGGAGATCACCGGCGATATTCCCAACGTGGGTGAGGCGGCGCTCTCCAAGCTGGACGAGTCGGGTATTGTCTACATCGGTGCCGAGGTGCGCGAAGGCGATATCCTGGTCGGCAAGGTGACCCCCAAGGGCGAGTCCCAGCTAACCCCCGAGGAGAAGCTGCTGCGCGCCATCTTTGGCGAGAAGGCCTCCGACGTGAAGGATACCTCGCTGCGGGTTCCCTCCGGCATGGTCGGCACCGTTATCGATGTGCAGGTCTTTACCCGCGACGGTGTCGAGAAGGACGCCCGTGCCCTGCAGATCGAACAGGTGGAGCTGGACCGGGTGCGCAAGGACCTGGATGACCAGCTGCGCATCATGGAGGACGACACCTTCAGCCGTATCGAGAAGATGCTGATGGGCAAGGTGGTGGACGGCGGTCCCAACAAGATCAAGGCCGGTACCAAAATCAACAAGGCCTACCTTAGCGAGATCGAGCGCGACAAATGGCTGGAGATCCGCCTGCGCAACGAGGAGGCGGCCGCCCAGCTGGAGGCTATCGCCGAGCAGATAAAGGCCCAGCGCGAGTCCTTCCGCAACAAGTTCGAGGAGAAGAAGCGCAAGCTGACCGCCGGCGACGATCTGGCTCCGGGCGTGCTGAAGATGGTGAAGTGCTATGTGGCCGTCAAGCGGCGCATCCAGCCGGGTGACAAGATGGCCGGGCGCCACGGTAACAAAGGCGTCATCTCCACCATTGTGCCGGTGGAAGATATGCCTTTCGATGAGAACGGCGAGCCGGTGGATATCGTGCTCAACCCCCTGGGCGTGCCCTCACGCATGAATGTAGGGCAGGTACTGGAAACCCATCTCGGCTTCGCCGCCAAGGGCGTCGGTCGCCGTATCGGTCAGATGTTGGAGCAGCAAGCCAAGATTGCCGAGTTACGCAATTTCCTCGAACAGATCTACAACACCAGCGGCAAGAAAGAGGCTATCGACTCGTTGAACGACGACGAGGTGATGACCATGAGTAAGAATCTGTGCGGCGGTGTGCCGATGGCAACACCGGTTTTCGACGGCGCCCACGAGAGCGAGGTGAAGCGAATGCTCGAACTGGCAGGGCTGCCCGAGAGCGGCCAGTGCCGGCTCTTCGACGGCCGCACCGGTGAGCCCTTCGAGCGCGATGTCACCGTTGGCTACATGTACATGCTCAAGCTCAACCATCTGGTCGATGACAAGATGCATGCCCGTTCCACCGGTCCTTACAGCCTGGTTACCCAGCAGCCGCTGGGCGGCAAGGCACAGTTCGGCGGCCAGCGCTTCGGAGAGATGGAGGTATGGGCCCTGGAGGCCTACGGCGCCGCCTATACCTTGCAGGAGATGCTCACCGTCAAGTCGGACGACGTCAACGGCCGTACCCGCATGTACAAGAACATCGTGGACGGCGATCACCGCATGGAGGCCGGCATGCCCGAATCCTTCAACGTGCTGGTGAAGGAGATCCGTTCCCTGGGTATCAACATTGAACTGGAACAGGACTGAGGCCGCCGGCATTCGTCGGTAACCGATTGCAGGAGATACGATCTTGAAAGATCTACTGAATATTCTTAAGCAGCAGGGTCAGACAGAAGACTTCGACGCCATCCGTATCGGCCTGGCGTCGCCGGACATGATACGTTCCTGGTCCTATGGCGAAGTGAAGAAGCCGGAGACCATCAATTACCGCACCTTCAAGCCGGAGCGTGACGGCTTGTTCTGTGCCAAGATCTTCGGCCCGGTAAGCGACTACGAGTGTCTTTGCGGCAAGTACAAACGCCTCAAGCACCGGGGCGTGGTGTGCGAGAAGTGCGGCGTCGAGGTGACCCTGGCCAAGGTGCGCCGCGAGCGCATGGGCCATATCGAGCTGGCCAGCCCGGTGGCACACATCTGGTTCCTCAAGTCGCTGCCCTCGCGCATCGGCCTGTTGATGGACATGACCCTGCGCGATATCGAGCGGGTGTTATATTTCGAGTCCTTCGTCGTGGTTGATCCCGGTATGACTCCGCTGGAGCGCGGTCAGCTGCTGACCGACGAGCAGTACCTCGACGCCATCGAGGAGAACGGTGACGAATTCGACGCCCGCATGGGTGCCGAGGCGGTCTACGAGCTGCTCAAGACCATCGACATTCCGGAGGAGATCAAGCGTCTACGCGAGGAGATCACCGGCACCAACTCCGAGACTAAGATCAAGAAATTCACCAAGCGTCTGAAGCTGCTGGAGTCGCTGCACGAGTCGGGCAACCGCCCCGAGTGGATGGTGATGACCGTGCTGCCGGTGCTGCCGCCTGAGCTGCGCCCCCTGGTGCCCCTGGACGGTGGTCGCTTTGCCACCTCCGATCTGAACGACCTCTACCGCCGGGTGATCAACCGTAACAACCGTCTGAAGCGTCTTCTCGATCTCAACGCGCCCGACATTATCGTGCGCAACGAGAAGCGTATGCTGCAGGAGTCGGTCGACGCCCTGCTCGACAACGGCCGCCGCGGACGCGCCATCACCGGCACCAACCGCCGCCCGCTGAAGTCCCTGGCCGACATGATCAAGGGCAAGCAGGGACGCTTCCGGCAGAACCTGCTGGGCAAGCGCGTCGACTACTCCGGCCGTTCGGTCATCGTGGTCGGCCCGACGCTGAAGCTACACCAGTGCGGCCTGCCCAAGCGCATGGCCCTGGAGCTGTTCAAGCCCTTCATCTTCAGCAAGTTGCAACTGCGCGGTCTGGCCACCACCATCAAGGCGGCGAAAAAGCTGGTCGAGCGCGGCACCGGCGAGGTGTGGGACATTCTCGAAGAGGTGATTCGCGAGCACCCGGTGATGCTCAACCGGGCACCGACCCTGCACCGTCTCGGCATCCAGGCTTTCGAGCCAGTGCTGATCGAGGGCAAGGCGATCCAGCTCCATCCGCTGGTCTGTACCGCCTTCAACGCCGACTTCGACGGCGACCAGATGGCGGTCCATGTGCCCCTCTCGCTGGAGGCTCAGCTGGAGGCGCGTAGCCTGATGATGTCGACCAACAACATCCTCTCGCCGGCCAATGGCGACCCCATCATCGTGCCCTCCCAGGATGTAGTGCTTGGCCTCTACTTCATGACACGGGAGCGCATCAACGCCAAGGGCGAGGGTATGGTCTTCAGCGATCCGGCCGAGGCCAAGCGCGCCTACGAATCGGGCAATGCCGATCTGCAGGCCCGCATCAAGGTGCGTCTGCGCGAGGTGATACAGGACGAGTACGGCGAGCGTACCGAAGAGACCCGCATCATCGATACCACCATCGGGCGTACCATCGTCTACTCCATCGTACCCGAAGGTCTGCCCTTCGAGCTGGTTGACCAGCCGATGGGCAAGAAACAGATCTCCAGCCTGATCAATGTTTGCTACCGCAACCTGGGTCTCAAGGACACGGTCATTTTCGCCGATCAGCTGATGTACATGGGCTTTCGCTTCGCCACCCGCGCGGCGGTATCCTTCTGCTCCAACGACATGGTGGTGCCGGAGGAGAAAGGCGATATCCTGGCACGTGCCGAGACCGAGGTGAAGGAGATCGAGAACCAGTACACCTCCGGTCTGGTAACCAACGGTGAGCGTTACAACAAAGTGGTCGATATCTGGTCCCACACCAACGACCAGGTGGCCAAGGCCATGATGGGCAAGCTGGGCAAGCAGAAGGTGGTCGACCGAGATGGCAACGAAGTGGAGCAGGACTCCTTCAACTCTGTCTATATGATGGCCGACTCCGGCGCCCGTGGTTCCGCCGCGCAAATCCGCCAGCTGGCCGGTATGCGCGGCCTCATGGCCAAGCCCGACGGTTCCATTATCGAGACGCCGATCACCGCCAACTTCCGAGAGGGTCTCGACGTACTGCAGTACTTCATCTCCACCCATGGTGCCCGCAAGGGTCTCGCCGACACCGCGCTGAAGACCGCCAACTCCGGTTATCTCACCCGGCGTCTGGTCGACGTGGCACAGGACATGGTGGTGCTTGAGGAGGATTGCGGCACTGAACAGGGTTTGCTGATGCAGCCTATCATTGAGGGTGGCGACGTGGTCGAGCCACTGCGCGAGCGCATTCTGGGCCGTGTCGCGGCTAGCGATATCTACCAGCCGGGCTCCGACAATGTGGTCTGCGAGGCCGGTACCCTGCTCGATGAGAAATGGGTTGAGAAGCTGGAGATGGTCGGTGTCGACCAAGTGGTGGTGCGATCCGCCATTACCTGTAACGCCAAGGTAGGCGTCTGCGGAAAGTGCTACGGCCGTGATTTGGCACGCGGGCATCAGGTCAACATCGGCGAGTCGGTGGGCGTCATCGCCGCCCAGTCGATCGGTGAGCCCGGTACCCAGCTAACCATGCGTACCTTCCACATCGGCGGCGCCGCTTCCAGGTCGGCTGCGGTCAACAACATCCAGGTGAAATCATCCGGTGTTGTGCGGCTGCACAATATCAAGACGGTGAAGCACTCCAGCGGACACTTGGTGGCCACTTCCCGCTCTGGCGAACTGACGGTGGCCGATGACGTGGGCCGTGAACGCGAGCGCTATAAGCTGCCCTACGGTGCGGTGCTGCATGTAGAGGATGGCACCTCGGTGGAGGGCGGCCAGATCGTCGCCAACTGGGATCCGCACACCCATCCGGTCATCACCGAGGTGGAGGGTGTGTTGCGCTTCGTCGATTTTGTTGACGGCGTGACCGTGCAGAAGAAGACCGATGAGGTGACTGGCCTGAGTTCCCTCGAGGTCATCGATCCGAAACAGCGCCCGGCCGCCGGCAAGGATATACGGCCGATGGTCAAGCTGGTTGATGACAAGGGCAAGGACCTGAACATCGCCGGTACCGACATCCCGGCCCACTACTACCTGCCGGCAAACGCGGTTGTCAACGTGCAGGACGGTGCCAACGTGGAGGTGGGTGACGTGCTTGCGCGTATTCCGCAGGAGTCCTCCAAGACCCGCGATATCACCGGCGGTCTGCCCAGGGTTGCCGACCTGTTCGAGGCGCGCAAGCCGAAGGATCCGGCGATCCTGGCCGAGGCAACGGGTACTGTCAGCTTCGGTAAGGACACCAAGGGTAAGCAGCGCCTAATCATCACCGACGCGGACGGCGAGCAGCACGAAGAGCTGATTCCCAAGTGGCGCCACGTCAACGTCTTCGAGGGTGAGCAGGTGGTCAAGGGCGAGATGATCTCCGACGGTGAACTCAATCCCCACGACATCCTGCGCCTGAAGGGGGTCACCGATCTGGCCGAGTACCTGGTCAAGGAGATCCAGGACGTCTACCGCCTGCAGGGCGTGAAGATCAACGACAAGCATATCGAGGTCATCATCCGCCAGATGTTGCGCAAGGTGGAGATCACCCAGCCGGGCGACAGCAAGTTCCTCAAAGGCGAGCAGGTTGAGAAGTCCGCCTTGGTCGAGGAGACCGAGAAGCTGCGGGCCGAAGGCAAGCACTCGGCGCTCCATGTGCCGCTGCTGCTGGGTATCACCAAGGCCTCTCTGGCGACCGAGTCGTTCATTTCAGCGGCCTCCTTCCAGGAGACCACGAGGGTGCTTACTGAAGCGGCAGTGCGTGGTCTTGGCGACCGTCTCAATGGTCTGAAGGAGAATGTCATCGTCGGCCGCCTGATCCCGTCCGGTACCGGCCTCTCCTACCACAACGAGCGCCGTCGCCGGCGTCAGGAAGAGTTGATGGAGGCCGAGGGCAAGCCGGAACTGGTGGTGGAAGAGGTCGAGCAGGCCTTCAAGGAAGCCCTGAACACTCCAGAAGGCGAGTGATTCTTCAGGCTGTTTGATATTACAGTCCCTTGACAAGCGGTTAGAGCAGGCATAGAATGCGCGCTCCTTAGACAGGCCGGCGTACGCCGGCCTGTCGTTTCTGATCAGCACAGCGGCTACTAAGCCGTTGTTTGGAAAATCTTTAACCAGAGAGATCGCGGCGTCCGGATGCGAAGCACTAAATCGCTGACGCAATGTTGGGCTCTCCGGTTTTTTTAATGCTTTATTGAAAAAACAACAGCGTCCTTGGAGACGAAGTTAGATGGCGACAATCAACCAACTGGTGCGCAAGCCCAGGAAGCGCAAAGTCCAGAAGAGTAATGTGCCTGCACTGGAGGCCTGCCCGCAGCGTCGCGGTGTTTGCACCCGTGTCTACACCACTACCCCGAAAAAGCCTAACTCGGCCCTGCGCAAGGTTGCCCGTGTGCGCCTGACCAACGGCTATGAGGTGACCAGCTATATCGGTGGCGAGGGGCACAACCTGCAGGAGCACTCGGTGGTGCTGATCCGCGGCGGTCGTGTCAAGGACCTGCCTGGTGTGCGTTACCACACGGTGCGCGGCAGCCTCGATACCTCCGGTGTCGAGAAACGTCGCCAGGGTCGTTCCAAGTACGGTGCCAAGCGGCCGAAGAGCTAAGGCGCCGGCACAAGATTTACTAACAGGATTGAGACAGAGCAATGCCTAGAAGACGAGTTGCGGCGCGGCGGGAAATCCTGCCGGATCCTAAGTTCGGAAGTGAGCTACTGACCAAGTTCATCAACATGGTGATGGTCGACGGCAAGAAATCGGTCGCTGAGAAGATTCTCTACGGCGCCCTGGACAGTGTTGTCGATAAGAAAGGTGGCGAGCCGCTGGAGCTGCTGGAGACCGCCCTTGAAAACGTGCGGCCCCTGGTCGAGGTCAAGTCTCGCCGTGTCGGTGGCGCTACCTACCAGGTGCCGGTCGAGGTACGCCCCAACCGGCGCAACTCCCTGGCCATGCGTTGGCTCATCGAAGCCTCGCGCAAGCGCAGCGAGAAATCGATGGCGATGCGTCTGGCCGGTGAGTTGATGGATGCCGCCGAGAACAAGGGTGCGGCTGTCAAGAAAAAGGACGACACCCATCGCATGGCGGAGGCGAACAAGGCATTCTCGCACTATCGTTGGTAAACGATCTTTCAACCCTTTAACCCAGCTCTTTAAAAACAGGTTTGTAACGTGGCACGGAAAACTCCTATCGAGCGCTATCGCAATATCGGTATCATGGCGCACATCGATGCAGGTAAGACGACGACGACAGAGCGTGTGCTCTTCTATACGGGTGTCTCACACAAGATCGGTGAGGTGCACGACGGTGCGGCTACCATGGATTGGATGGAGCAGGAGCAGGAGCGAGGTATCACCATTACCTCCGCTGCCACGACCTGTTTCTGGAGCGGCATGGCTCAACAATTCCCCGAGCACCGCTTTAACATCATCGACACTCCCGGGCACGTGGATTTCACTATCGAGGTGGAGCGCTCCCTGCGCGTGCTCGACGGCGCCGTTTTCGTGCTCTGCGCGGTGGGTGGTGTCGAGCCCCAGTCCGAGACCGTCTGGCGCCAGGCTAATAAGTACAGCGTGCCGCGCATGGCGTTCGTCAACAAGATGGACCGCATGGGTGCCGACTTCTTCCGTGTCGTCGAACAGCTGAAAGAGCGCCTTGGCGCCAACGCCGTACCGATTCAGGTACCGGTGGGTGCTGAAGAGGACTTCAAGGGCGTTATCGACCTGGTGAAGATGAAGTCGATCGTCTGGAGCGAGGAGAACATGGGCGCTCAGTTCGAGTACGCCGACATCCCCGCCGACCTCCAGGATACCTGCGACGAGTGGCGTGAGCATATGGTCGAGGCCGCCGCCGAAGGTACGGACGAACTCATGGAAAAGTATCTCGAAGAGGGCGATCTCTCAGAAGATGAGATCATCGAGGGCCTGCGTGCGCGTACCCTGAAACTGGAGATTGTGCCAGTCACCTGTGGTTCCGCTTTTAAGAACAAGGGCGTACAGGCCGTGCTCGACAAGATTATAGAGGTAATGCCCTCTCCAATCGACGTGCCGGCTATCACGGGTATACTCGACGATGCGGAAGAGACCGAGGAAAAACGCCGCTCCGACGACAACGAACCTTTCGCCGCACTGGCCTTCAAGATCGCTACCGACCCCTACGTAGGCACCCTGACCTTTTTTCGCGCCTACTCCGGCGTGCTGAAGTCGGGCGACTCGGTTTTCAACCCAGTCAAACGCAAGAAAGAGCGTATCGGTCGCATTCTGCAGATGCACTCCAACTCCCGTGAGGAGATCAAAGAGGTGCTGGCGGGTGACATCGCCGCCGCGGTGGGTCTGAAAGACGTCACCACCGGTGACACACTCTGCGCCCTCGACAAGCCGATCACACTGGAACGCATGGAGTTCCCCGAGCCGGTTATTTCGGTGGCGGTGGAGCCTAAGACCAAGAGCGACCAGGAGAAGATGGGTGTGGCACTCTCCAAGCTGGCACAGGAGGACCCCTCCTTCCGCGTCAGCTCCGACGAGGAGTCGGGGCAGACCATCATCTCCGGCATGGGTGAGCTGCACCTCGACATTATCGTCGACCGCATGAAGCGTGAGTTTAAGGTGGAGGCCAACGTGGGCGCGCCTCAAGTGGCCT
>JASFJY010000082.1:0-9290 GCA_050119415.1 Chromatiales bacterium
TAGGTTGCCGTCGGGAATACTATAGCCTTTTTTACTGTTCGCATCAGGTTTGATACGTAGAATCGAGCCTAGGAGAGTCTTTATGTTTTGCGCATTGTTGTCAGGGTCACCCGCAGAGCCGCCATCTCCGACTCCGAGATATAGCAATCCGTCCGGCCCAAACTCCAAGGCGCCGCCCCTATTGCCGGAATAGGGTATATCTATTTCCAACAACACGTTTTCATCAGTTAACCCTTCGTCATTAAAGAGATTTACTTTGAAGGAGGATAGGCGTGTTTTCGCGTCTCCGTCATCATCAACCGCGTAATACAGATAAACATTTCTTGACCAAAAGAAATCATAAGGTACAGCAATGCTATAAAGTCCTGATGACCAGTCAGAATCCGCAACATCGACATGGCCAATTTTCTTTGTAGGCCTGTCACATCCTCGAAACAAATGAATATCACCCAGTTGGGTTGTCATGAGGGCATAGTGAGGAGCTATGAACTCAATATCTGTGACCTGCGCTGGTTCGCTTAAGCATTTCTTAAGCGATAGTTTAAGGTCGTCAGCCTGGGTTATTCCAACATAGGCGAATAATGCCAAAGCAAAAGCAACATATCGTTTCATTATTTTTCCAGAATTCGTTAATTTAACAAAAGCTCCTCTTAGAGCCATTCCTCGTGGTATCAGAGCATGTATACGTTTACTGCGATTTACTAGTAATAAATGTCTATACCTAACACCCTTATACCTCCAAGCTGGAGTACTTTAGGTGTCTAAGTGTCAAACGTCAGACAAACGTAGGCTTGCTGTGCCATTCGAATGTAAATATAAATCAAGAAGCTTGATATACGTGAGACTCAAATCCCATATCCTAGAACAATTCATACGAATGCTCGTGCAAAAAACCTTTGTCTATTGAATTAGAAAGAGAAGAGAACGTAAAAAGTCGAAGAAAGTATTGATGACATAAGCATTGTTTTATCTCAACTGGCGGATGAATAAGGAATCCGAAAAACAGCAGCGTTTGGTAAAAACGTTGTCGTGTTTATAAAGCGGTATGGCGAAACCCAGAGCAGGAAAATGTGATTTTATTCCAAAAAAACTGGAGAGACTTTCACCATCAGAGAGTTTTATATCTACCAAGGAGAGTTAGCCCGAATGTTTTATCCGGGAAAGCGATGATCGTGCCGGGATCGCTGTTAAGATGCGGATTTGCGATTGAGTCCATCCTGCGGTCTGTAAACGGCACATCCCAGTTAATATTCCAGGAATAACAAAATAAAAACCGTAAGTTAGTTTATTCTCTATGCGGCCGGGTGAAACATTCGGGTTAGGCCGATACAGTGCGGCTCGCAGCCCAGTTTCTCAAATAGGCGATCTTCTCCGCCATTAATATGGACAGCGGTTTGGTCTGCTCGATCTCCTGAAGAATATGGTCCGTGTTGAGCTTTTCCTTTGAGGCATGTGAGGCGTAGAGAGCTGCCACCACCGCCTGTTCAATCTCGGCCCCGGCGAAACCTTCGCTGGCGGCCTGCAGCTGTGTAAGCTCGAAGGTGGATGAGTCCTGTTCGCGCTTTTCGAGGTGGATGCGGAAGATCTCGTGCCGCACAGACGCATCCGGGAGATCGACGAAGAAGATCTCATCGAAGCGCCCCTTGCGTAGCAGCTCCGGCGGCAGCATCTCGATATCGTTGGCTGTCGCCACCAGAAAGACACGGGATTTGCGCTCCGCCATCCAGGTGAGGAGCGTACCGAGCACGCGCTTGGACGGGCCGCCGTCAGCGTCGCCGGAGAGTCCCTTTTCGATCTCGTCGATCCATAGCACGCAAGGCGACATGGACTCGGCTGCCCGCAGTGATTGACGCAGATTGCGTTCGGTCTCGCCGTAGTACTTGTTGTAGAGGGTGCCGAAGTCGAGTCGCAGCAGGGGTACGCCCCAGCTGCCGGCGACCGACTTGGCGGCCAGGCTCTTGCCGCCGCCCTGTACGCCCAGGAGAAGGATACCCTTGGGCGGATCGAGTCCCACCGGCGGCTGCTCCGCGAGAAAGACCTGACGCCGCTGTTCGAGCCAGCGCTTCATATTGTGCAGCCCCGCCACATGGTTGAACTTGGCGGTGTCGAGTTCCAGGGACAGCACTCCCTCTTCGTTGAGCAGCCGATATTTGGTCTTCGCCAATGTGTCCAAGTCTTCTTCGGTGAGCATGCCGTCGTCGTAAATGGCATTGCGGATCAGCTGTCTAGCATCGCTGAGGGTGAGCCCGGAGAGGTTGCCGATCAGGGTGTCGACCACCTCGCGGCGTGCCTTGACGCTGCGGTTGTTCTTACGGCCCCAGGCCTGGCTCTCTGCGTGCAGCAGTTGCTTCAAGGCATCCCGGTCAGGCAGTGAGAGCTGGAACTTAGCCGATACGGAGCGCAGCTCGTCCGGTATCTCGGCGGCATGGCTGACCAGGATCAGGGTTTGGTCGGGATTGCCGAGGGCGATCTCCTTCAGCTGTCGCAGGATCAATGGATCGTCGAGCCAGTGATGGATGTCCATCAACAGGTAGATGGAGCTCACAGTCCGCCCCGCCAACTCCGCGAGGACTTTGGCCGGCTCGCGGATAGCGCGATGGCTGGTCTGATTGTTGTGCAGGTTTTTCAGGCCGCTGGCCACGGACCAGCGCCATAGCTGCCGTCCCAGCCGGGTGGCGAGTCGCTCAAACAGGATCTCGACCTGCTTTTCGTCGTCGGTTTCGATAAAGAGTAGGGATGTGCCGGAGCCGATGATCAGCTCAAGGTCCTTTAAGTCGCTCATTCCAGTTGAAGTTTGTCTGTGTTGATGTGGATCATTACAATGCCAGTCAGTCGGGCCAATCTATCCGCTCCTCGGTGTCGGTTCAAGCTTGAACCTCTGCAAGTGACGGGGCGCAGGCCGTCTCGTTGCGCTACTTCAGGGATATGTATATGAAGAAAATGCTGCTGTTACTGACCTCTCTTTCGCTAATCGTGAGTCTGCCGCTGGTCGCGGCGCCGCAGACGGTCAGGTTCGAGGCCATGAAAAAGCAACTTGCCGGGATTCCCGTAGGCGATTACCGACCGGGCTCGACCGTCAAGTTGCCGCTGATCACCTGGGGTGGGGATATCGCCACCATTCTGGCCAATGGGAATGCCCGCAAGACGCGCCAGGGCAGCATCTTCGCCAAGGCGGGACTCAACTTCGAACTGGTCCGGGAGGACGTTTTCGCCAATCAGGTCAAGGACTACATGAAGGGCGAGTCGCCCTATCTGCGCGGTACTCTGGGCATGATCAACATGGCCAGCGAATTGCTCTCCGCGGATCCCCGCACCAAGCCGGTGGTGATCTATCAGTTGACCTGGTCCGCCGGTGGCGATGCCTTGGCGGTCAGCGGCAAGATCCGCACCGCGGCCGACCTCAAGGGCAAGACCATCGGCGTGCAGGCCTACGGTCCCCATGTCTACTACATGAGCAGGCTGTTGGCGGATGCCGGGTTGAGCCTGAAGGATGTCGATCTGAAGTGGTATGCCGATCTGACCGGCACCGATAACACCCCCATGGCGGCGATGCAGGCCGGAGAGGTGGACGCCGCTTTCGCCATCACGCCAGACGCCATGCTGCTCACCTCGGGCGGCACAGTCGGCACCGGCGCCGAGGGTTCTGTGCGCGGCGCCCGCATCCTGCTCTCCACGCGCACAGCCAACCGGGTGATCTCCGATGTCTACGTGGTGCGCAGCGACTATTTCCAACAGCACCGTAAACAGGTGGAGGCCTTTGTCGGTGGGCTGATGCAGGGGGCCGAGAAGCTGCGTCAGTTGGCTGCCGGCAAGGGCGATGGCGCCTATAAAGAGACCTTCACCGCAGCCGCGGAGCTACTGCTCGACAGCCCCTTGGCGCTGGCCGACGCCGAGGGTCTCTACGGTGACTGCCAGTTCGTGGAGTGGAAGGGGAATACGGATTTTTTCGCCAATCCCAACTATCCCCGTTCTCTGCACAGGCTCTCCTCTGAGATTCAAGCCAGTCTGGTCGATCTGGGGCTACTTAACGCACCTGTAGAGCTGGCTCAGGCGGGGTGGGACTACAACCGATTCAAACAGGGGCTACAGTTTACCGAGCGCGGGGAGTCGCCCCGTTTCGACAGCGCCCAGGTAACCTCGGTGATCGCCCGCAAGCAGCAGCAAGGGACACTGCAGGAGGGTGAGCTTTTCTCCTTTGAGATCTTTTTCGAACCGAACCAGAACACCTTCGCGGCCGACCTCTATCAGGGCGCTTTCGACAAGGTGATCCAGTTCTCCGCCACCTACGGCGGCGCCCTGATCACGGTCGAGGGCAACAGCGATCCCCTGGGTTATCTGCGCAAGAAGAAAGCGGGTGAGTCTTCCATTGTGCTTGGCCGGGTCAAGCAGGCGGCGAAGAACCTCAGCCTCTCCCGCGCCATGGCGGTGCGTGACAGTGTGACCCATTATGCGGCGCAGAAGGGCATCACCCTCGATCCGAGTCAGTTTGCGGTGGTGGGGCACGGTATCTCCAAACCCAAGAACGGGGTTTGTGGGCAGGACCCCTGTGCGCCTAAGACGGAGAAGGAGTGGCGCGACAACATGCGCGTTGAGTTCCGCATCCTTCAGGTCGAGGCGGAATCCTCAGTCTTCAATCCTCTCTGATCCGGCAGTCAAGGGGCAGAACAATGGCAAGAAAGAAAAAAGGAAACTGGGGCGTCATACTGATCGTAGTGGTGGGCTTTCTGATTTATACCTATTTCACCGAAGAGAGCGCTCCCACCAAGCCGTCATCAACATCCCGGGCGCTGCCGGATATCGACAGCTCCAGTCTGAGTGTACTGAATCCCTACGGGCTCAACGGAGTGCGCGATGACTGGCCCGACATGGCCGACGCCAGCGTGATGGATCTGCAGAACAAGTTGGCGAAAAACTACTACATCATCCTCGACGACTCCGGCAGCATGAAGAGCGATAAATGCGCCAAGGGGCATGTCACGCGGCTGAGCGCTGCCATCGAAGCCCTATCCGCCTTTGCCGAGGGGTTGCCGCAGCAGGCTAATATGGGTGTGATGTCCTTTGACGGAGGACGTTTCAGCGAGCTGCTGCCAATCGGTATACAGAGCCCCACCGCGATCGATGGTCTCTCCCGGCGCATGAGAATCGGTGGCAACACCCCGTTGGCGACTGCGATAACGCGGGCTTACGAGGCCCTGCGCCGACAGGCTACAGCGCAGCTCGGTTATGGGGAATATCACCTGGTCGTGATTACTGACGGGGAGGCCAGCGAAGGGGAGTATCCGGATAAAATCATTGAGCGGATCCTCACCGAATCGCCCGTCGATGTGCACACTATCGGCTTCTGCATCGGCAAGGAGCATGTGCTCAACCAGCCCCGCTATCTCTCCTATCAAGCTGCGGACAACGTGCAGGCCTTACGCCAGGGTCTGCAGGATGTACTGGCGGAGTCGCCTGCCTTCACCGTCTCCAGTTTCGAATGAGTTGCCTGTCGACGGCATGATCGAGGGTTAGAGCGGGTATGAACAAGCACCTCAAGATCTTTCTTGGCCTGCTGGTAGTGGGCGTGATGACCATTGGGGCGCTGCGGCTGCTGCTACCCTACTGGACCGCATCGCAGCAGCGTTCCACCTCCGATGCCGCGGCTACCCGCGGCGTGCTGCGCATCGGTGTCGACAACTGGATCGGCTACTTCCCCCTCTGTTCGCCGCAGTTGCGGCGTAATCTGCGCAACCACGGCTATACGCTGAAGTGTATCGATGACGCGGCGGACTACGCTAAGCGTTTCGACAGGCTGGCGGATGGCGAGCTCGACTTTGCCGTCGCCACGGTCGATTCCTGGCTGCTGAACGGCTCCGACAGGGGTTACCCCGGGGTCATCGTCGCGGTCATCGACGAGTCCAAGGGAGGCGATGCCATTGTCGCCCGTGGTGAGCGTATTGCCGATCTTAATGCGCTCGCCCGGGGCAATGGGCTGAAGATCGCCTTCACCCCCGCCTCGCCGAGCGAGCATCTGTTGAAGTCGATCAACGCCCATTTCGATCTGGGGCTCTACGACCGTGGCAATCGCGCCTGGCAGTCGCCCAGTGACGGTTCCTCGGCCGCCCTCAAGCAGTTGCTCGAGGGCGAGGTCGATGCGGCCGTGCTCTGGGAGCCCGATGTCTCACGCGCCCTGGCCAAGGGGGGCATGGTGAAGCTGGTCGGCACCGAGGACACCGACAAACTGATCGTCGATATTCTGATTGCCGGCCGACGCTTGGTCTCCCAGGATGCGCAGGCGGTGCAAGCCTTGCTCGACGCCTGGTTCGAGACGCTTGAGGGTTACCGGGTGAGCCGAGGGGCGTTGATTCAGGATATCCGCGATGAGACCGAACTGGACGGAAATCAGATCGGGCCCATGCTGGACGGGGTGGCCTGGGCCGGGCTGGCGGAGAATGGCACCCTCTGGTTCGATGTGCTGCAGCATCAGGCGATCGGTGGCGATGGCCTGATCGAGGCGATCCAGGCGGCTGCCCAGGTGCTGGTGGATAACGGGGATTTCGATCGTTCGCCGGTGCCGGGGGACGACCCCTATCGCTTGACCAGCAAGCAGTTCATCCAGCAGCTCTATCAACGCATCTATCCCAACGGCGCAAGCGTTTCACGGGAAAACTCCCTCAGTGGCGACTTCAAACCGCTCAGCGATGAGGCTTGGGCGGCGATGCGTCGGGTGGGCACCCTCAAGGTGGAGCCGATCAGCTTCCGGCGCGGTACCGGCCTGCTCGATCTGGAGGGTAAGCGGACTATCGACCTGATCGTGGAGCGGCTGCGGCGCTATCCCAGTTTCCGCATCCTGGTCGAGGGGCATACCGGTCTGGCCGGTGATCAGGAGCAGAACCTCAAGCTCTCCCTCTCCCGGGCCAAAGCGGTCACCCGTTACCTCAAGGTTACCTATAACATTGACGATGACCGCCTGCGGGCCGTCGGCTATGGGGCGTCGAAGCCCCTGCCGAGGCAGCCGGGCGAGTCGAATCGGGCCTACTCCTACCGTCTGCCCCGAGTTGAGGTCTCCCTGTTGAGCGGTGGCCGCTGATGGCGGGGGGTTACAAGGAGGAGGTGAAGGGCAATCGCTCCCTGCCCGACTTCTCCCGCCGCGCCATCACCCGCCAGGTCGCCACGGCCACCGCGCAGAAGCCCTATGTGCTCTATCCCCTCGCGGCGGGGCTGCTGGGCGGCCTCTCGGCCCTGCTCTTAGGCACGCCGTTGCTACCGGCCCTGATTGGGGGGGGTATCGGAGTCGCTGCCTGGGTTCTCGACAACACCCTGCGTCGGGAGCACCATGCCAACGACTATGTGAGTAAACTCCATGAGATGCTGGAGCGCCGCACCCAGGCCTCCCTCACGGCCCTGGAGGCGGAGCTGCATGAGGTCGGTGAAACCGGGGGATACGACCAACTGAAGCGCCTGAAGAAAAAGTACGAGACCTTTGATAGCCTGCTACGCCGCAAGCTGAACCCGGCGGAGCTGACTTTCGGGCGCTACCTGGGCATGGCCGAGCAGCTCTATCTGGGCGGTCTCGACAACCTCAACACCGTCACCCATATCCGGCGGGGGCTCAATGCAATCAACCCTTCCCATATCCAGCGGCGTGTCGATCAGATCGTGCGGGATGGAGAGGTCGATGCCACCGAAGAGCAGGAGATGGAAGCGCTTTCCCGGCGTCAGGCGCTGATGCTGCAACAGCGTGAGCAGATCACTGCCCTGCTGGCGCAAAACGAGACAGCGATGACTAAGCTGGATGAAGTGATGGCATCGATCGCCGCTCTCAATCTGGGCGATCGGCGGGCCACGATGGATATTGAAGAGGCGATGTTGGAGCTTGAAGAGCTGGCGCGCCGCAGTGGTGACTATGAAGCCGATAGCTGAATTGGGGCCGCTTGGTAGCCTTTTCAGGTTGAAATGGTAGGGGATGGCCCCACCCTACAGAAGAACGGGTGGTCGGCAAGCCCTGTGGCAGTCGCCGTAAAACGGCATGTGGCGAGGGCGTGTTACAATCTTCAAGTTTGCGTTGAGGAGGAAGAAAACCCATGAGCGGACAGGAAAGTGAGCTGGTCTTCGCGGATAAGGAACAGCTGAAGACGGAGTTGCATCTTAAGGATCCCTTCGCCGTGCCCCAGGAAACGGGTAGCGGGGTGGACAGCAAACTCGAGGCCCAGGCGGAGGATGTGGTAGCGCGCATCGTCGCCACCGACCTCAACGACCGTGCGGGTCAGGAGCAGGTCAAGGCGGCGGTGGAGACCATCGGCATGAATCTGCAAAAGGAGGGGGCACGGCGCAGCGCCATGCTCAAGCAGCCCCTCTCCAAGATGATGCAGGACAGCGAGGAGGGCGGCGCCGTTGCACGCTCCCTCATCGACCTGAAGATGCAGGTGGAGGATCTCGATCCGGCCCAGGTCAACTTCGAGGCGGGTTGGGCGACGCGCATGCTCGGCTACATCCCCGGTGTGGGAACGCCGGTAAAGCGCTACTTCTCCCGTTTTGAGAGCGCCTCCACCACCATTGACGCCATCATCAACTCCCTGGAGGGCGGACGCGAGCAGCTGAAGCGGGATAACGTGACCCTCAGCGCCGACAAGCAGGCTATGCGCGACCTGACCCACAAGTTGGAGCGTACCATCCAGTTGGCCCAACTCATCGACAGCCAATTACAGCAGCGGCTCGACAACGAGATCCTGCAGGACGATCCGCAGCACAAATTCATCTCGGAGGAGGTGCTCTTCCCTCTGCGCCAGCGCATCCAGGATCTGCAGCAGCAGCTGCTGGTCAACCAGCAGGGCTATCTCACCACCGAGATGATCGTGCGCAACAACAAGGAGCTGGTGCGCGGGGTCAACCGGGCCCTCAACACCACGGTCAGCGCCCTGCAGGTTGGCGCGACCCTGGCCATGGCGCTGGCCAACCAGCGCATCGTGCTGGAGAAGGTTGAGGCGATCAACACCACCACAGAGAGCCTCATCGCCTCCACCGCTGAGCGGCTCAAGATCCAGGGAACGCAGATTCAGAAGCAGGCCTCCAGCTCCCAGATCAAGGTGGAGGTGATGAAACAGGCCTTCGCCGATATCAAGCAGGCGTTGGACGATATCAGCAATTATCGTCAGAAGGCCCTGCCCGAGATGGCCGCCAACATCCTGGAGATGGAGAAGCTGTCGAAGGAGTCGGAAGAACAGATCAGGAAAATCGAGAATGCGGAAGAGACCATGGGTGACTTTCCGCTGGAAATCATTGAATAGGAGATCAAGATGTTTAAACGAGTG